>JAYTRT010000471.1:0-14092 GCA_043746045.1 Actinomycetota bacterium
CTGCTGACGACCAACGTGACGGTTTCGCCCAGGCCCATTGCCTCACGCGCGCTGCGTGGGGCTGGGTCGGCCATCAGCCGCAGCGGCACATAGCCGTGCGCATCGCCGATCGCGACGTACGCACCGTGGGACGAATAGCTCTCGACCACACCCGTCACGGCAGTGCCGACGGGATAGTGCTCGACGAACGAAAGGAACGACAACAGATCGTTGGTGGTCTTCGCGGCCGCCTTGTTCTGCTCGTCTTTGCGCTGATCGTTCGTGGCCTGATCGCCCCGGTCGCCCTTGTTCTGGTCGCCCTTGTTCTGATCGCTGCGCCGTTGATCACCCGCCCGGTTGTTGCGTCCAGAACGTTCGCGAGGGCCCTGGTCGCGAGGGCCCTGGTCGCGGACTTCCTGGTCGCGGACTTCCCGGTCGCGGAGTTCCCGGCCGCGGCCCGTGGCGTCGACCTTGGCCTGCTCTCGAGCGGCTTTGCCGCTCGGCATGACGGCGCCGGGCGGCGGCATCTTCGGGATCGGCATCGGCTCGTTGGACGAAGCCGACCCGATGACGACCGTGTCGTTGGCAGCTTTTGCTCCCCGCCGGCGGCCTGGGGATTTCTCCACCGTCTTGCCCTCTTTGACCGAACGACGACTGATCGGCCCACGCACGGGAACCCTGTTGACCCACACCCACCCGACATGCGGAACCGGCTTGCCGCCGATCAACCGGCCCTCGTCGAACAGCCACGTGAACTCACCGTGGAACTCCTGATAACTGTCATTCGACAGGATCGAGGCGTTCGCCTTCTGGGCGATGTTGAGGATGAAACCGTCACCCCGGCCGACTGCGCCGGCCGGAGGCGCGACGAACTCGTTCGAGTCGATCGCCTTCTCGAATTCGGGGACCTCGCGAGGATCGATCCTGTGACCGAACGTGGCATCGACCACGACGGTGATCAAGACGTCCGGGTGATCGCCACGGTACGACATGAGGGCTTCGTTGAGTTGCTGCAGGCTCGGCATGGTTCGGCCCTCAGTGGCCAAATTGGAGCCGTCGACGATGACGTGTTGAGGCATGACACTGTCAGTCAAGCACTTGGAGACCTGCGCATCTACGATCATCGCGTGTTCACAGCTGTTCTCTGGGACTTCGGCGGGGTCATCCTGTCCAGTCCATTCGAAGCGTTCAACCACTATGAGCAGGCAGCGGGTCTGCCGCGTGACTTCATCCGTTCGGTCAACGCGACCGATCCGCACACGAACGCCTGGGCCCGGCTCGAACGCAGCGACATCAGCCCCGGCCAGTTCGATCAGGCCTTCGCCGACGACTCGAAGGCACTCGGACACGAGGTCCGTGGTGTCGACGTGCTCGCTCTGCTCGCCGGCGAGATCCGACCGAGAATGGTCGCCGCATTGGACGCCGTCAAGGCTGCCGGGTACAAGACGGCCTGCCTGACCAACAACGTCGTCACCACCTCCGACCCAGCGTCAGCCGTCGTTGCGGCCGACCGATCCGCAGCGATCGAACGTGTGCTGAGTCGGTTCGACATCGTGGTCGAGAGCAGCAAGGTCGGTGTCCGCAAGCCGGAACCGCGCTTCTACGAAATTGCCTGCGAACTGCTCGACGTGAAGCCTGAACAGTGCGTCTTCCTCGACGACCTCGGCATCAATCTCAAGCCGGCAGCGGCGATGGGCATGACGACGATCAAGGTCGTCGACCCCGATGTCGCCCTCTCCGAACTCAGCCGGATCCTCGACCGACCGTTGTGACAGCGGCAGAGTCGAGGTCGATCAGAGACCGGAGAAGGTCTCCTCCATCAAGTCCGCCAACTCCTGGTCGTGGATCGTCTTCGAACCAGTTGCCGGGCTACCGCTCTCGACCCGAGAGACGTGGCGCAGGTCGTAGCCACGCTCCTTGATCTTCCATGTCCGAGCTTCGACGAAGTTCCAGGCGCCCATGTTCTCGGGCTCCTCCTGCAACCAGACGAGCTCCTTCGCGTTCGGGTAGAGATCGAGCGTTGCCAGCATCTGCTCGACCGGGAACGGGTAGAGCTGCTCGACCCGGACGATTGCCGCCGGTGCGGCCCGACGGTCACGGTCGGCAAACGCGTCCCAGGCGACCTTGCCGCTGCAGAACACCAACCGTCTGACGGATGCTTTGTCGAGGCCTGGTGTCGGATCATCGAGGACTTCCTGGAACGAACCGCTGGCAAGCTGATCGACGGTGGAACGGGTCTGTGCCATTCTCAGCGCTGACTTCGGGGTGAACAGGATCAACGGTTTGCGCACCTGACGACGCACCTGTCGACGCAGGAGGTGGAAGTACTGTGCAGCGGTTGTGGCGTTGCAGACCTGGATGTTGTCCTCGGCACACGACTGGAGGAAGCGTTCGATCCGGGCGGAGCTGTGCTCAGGGCCCTGTCCTTCGAAGCCGTGCGGCAGCAGCAGGACCAGGCCGTTGCCCTGTCCCCACTTGTCTTCTGCGGCAACGATGTACTGATCGATGATGATCTGGGCGCCGTTGATGAAGTCACCGAACTGTGCTTCCCAGACCACGAGCGCATCATGGTTGATGTGCGCGTATCCGTATTCGTAGCCGACCGCGGCGTATTCGCTGAGCAGTGAGTCGTAGATCCAGAACTTGCCCTCCGCACCCGGCAGATCCGCCAGAGGAACCCAGTTCTCCTCGTTCTCGTAGTCGATCAGGGCAGCGTGACGCTGACTGAACGTGCCGCGACGAGTGTCCTCGCCGGTGAACCTGACCGGAGCACCCTCGAGCACGAGCGAACCAATTGCCAACGCCTCACCCGTCGCCCAATCGACGAGGTTGCTGTCGTGATACAACTTCGAACGGACCTCGAACTGGCGGATCAACTTCGGGTGCGGCGTGAATCCCTCGGGATACGCCGTGAGGTGATCGAAGATGCCGTCCAACGTCGCCCGGGCGACGCCGGTCTCGACGTGGGCCAGCACACCCTGCGGTTTCGGCGGCTTACCTGCTTTGACGGTCTCGGGTGCATGCGCACGTGTTTCGTCGAGTGCGATCTGCAGTTTGTGCTGGAAGTCCTGGAGCGCGCTCTCGGCTTCGTCCACCGTCAGTTCGCCGCGCTTGACCAACGCTTCGACGTACAGCTTGCGCACACTGCGGCGCTCGGCGATGGCCTTGTACATCAACGGCTGGGTGTAGCTGGGATCGTCACCCTCGTTGTGACCATGGCGGCGATAGCAGACCATGTCGATGACGACGTCCTTGTGGAACTTCTGCCGGTAGGCGAACGCCAGCTGGGCCACCCGTACACACGCCTCGGGATCGTCGCCGTTGACGTGGAAGATCGGCGCCTGCACGGTCTTCGCGACGTCGCTGCAATACAGCGAGCTGCGCGCGAACTTCGGGCTCGTGGTGAACCCGATCTGGTTGTTGATGATCAGGTGGATCGTGCCGCCGACCCGGTAGCCGTTGATGTCGCTCATCGCGAGACATTCGGCGACGACGCCCTGGCCGGCGAACGCCGCGTCACCATGGATGAGGATCGGCAGGGACAGATACGACAGGGCCGGCTCGATGGCGTCCTGGTTGGCGCGGACCATTCCGAGGACGATGGGGTCGACGGTCTCGAGGTGACTGGGGTTGGCGGCCAACTCGACCTTGATGTCGGCACCGCTGCGGCTCTCGTACTTGCCGAGGGCCCCGAGGTGGTACTTGACGTCGCCCGAACCCTGCACGGATGTGGGGTCGACGTGGCCTTCGAACTCCTTGAAGATCTGGTCGTAGCTCTTACCCATCAGGTTGGCGAGGACGTTCAGACGACCGCGGTGGGCCATGCCGAGCACAGCCGACTCCATGCCGCATTCGACCGCGTCGTTGAGCACCGAGTCGAGGATCGGGATCGCCGACTCTGCGCCCTCGAGCCCGAATCGCTTCGCGCCGACGTACTTCGTGGCGAGGAACTTCTCGAACGCCTCGGCGGCATTGAGCCGTTCGAGGATCCGACGCTTGTCCTCTTTGGTGAAGACGTGATGCACGCCTTCGACCTGCGTCTGGATCCAATGCTGCTCGTCGGTGTCCTGAATGTGCATGTACTCGATGCCGATCGTGCGGCAATACGCGTCCCGCAACACCCCGAGCAGATCGCCGAGCGCCTGCTTCTCGACACCACCGACGCCACCCGTGAGGAACTCTCGCTCGAGGTCCCAGATGGTCAGTCCGTAGGTGGCCGGGTCGAGCTCGCTCGGCATCACCGGCTGCTTCCAGCGCAGCGGATCGAGATCGGCGATCAGGTGACCGCGTACACGGTGGACGCGGATCAGTGTCGAGATCTGCATCTGCTTGTGCAGCATCGCGTCTTCGCTGTTCGTCGGATT
Organism: Actinomycetota bacterium; assembly: GCA_043746045.1. Classification (GTDB taxonomy): domain Bacteria; phylum Actinomycetota; class Acidimicrobiia; order Acidimicrobiales; family Ilumatobacteraceae; genus WLMZ01. The sequence goes on from JAYTRT010000471.1 coordinate 4,344, forward strand.
CACGTCGGTGCGCCACTTGACGGCCTCGTACGGAACATCGAGATCGTTGAACAGCGTCTCGTAGAAACCGTGATCGCCCATCAGCAGCTCGTGGATGCGTTTCAGGAACAGGCCGCTCTCGGCCCCCTGGATGATGCGGTGGTCGTAGGTGCTGGTGATCGTCACGACCTTGCTGACACCGAAGGTTCCGAGCGTGCGCTGGTCGCTGCCCTGGAACTCCGCCGGATAGTCGATGCTGCCGACCCCGACGATCACGCCCTGGCCGGGCATCAGCCGGGGAACGCTCTGCACGGTACCGATCGTTCCGGGGTTGGTCAGCGTGACCGTCGCCCCCTGGAAGTCGGCGACCGTGAGCTTGTTGTTCTTGACCTTGCGGACGAGGTCGTCGTACGCCACCAGGAACTCGTCGAAGCCGAGCGTGTTCGCGTCCCGCAGTACGGGCACCACGAGGGTGCGACTGCCATCGGATTTGGCGACGTCGACAGCCAAGCCCATGTTGACGTTGGCGTTGCGGATGATGCGCGGCTTGCCGTCGTCACCTTCGAGGAAGCTGTTGTTCATCTGCGGGACGGCATCGGCGATGGCTCGCGCGATCGCATACCCGATGATGTGGGTGAAACTGATCTTGCTCTGTCCGGCCCGGGTGCGGTAGCCGTTGATCACCTTGCGGTTGACTTCCAACAGTTTGGCGGGGACATTGCGGAAGCTGGTTGCCGTCGGGACACCGAGGCTGCGCTCCATGTTCGTCGCGATTGCGCCGGCAGCTCCGCGCAGCGGCTCGCCGAGCACGACGACCGGCGCATTCGCTGCGGCAGCGGCGGTCGATTCCGCAGCAGGGTTCGTCGATGTCGATGCTGTTGATGTCGATGCTGTCGATGTGGATGCTGTGGATGCTGTTGATGTCGATGTTGTTGCCGTGGATGCTGTGGTCGGAGTGGTCGTGGCGCCGTTGGTGGACGGCGTCGGAACGGTTGCCGTGCCGGTCGCGGCCTGACCGGTCGTGGAGGCGTGACTCGACTGGTCGGGGCTGCCGCTCTTGTAGTCGGAGAAGAACTCCTGCCAGGCGTCGCCCACCGCTGCGGGATCCGCTCGGTACTGCTCGTACATCTCGTCGACCAGCCACGAGTTCGCGCCGAACGATTGGCCAGATTCTTGTTGCGTAGACATCACCGAGAATGGTACTGGCCCACGGCTCTGCCGCTACGACAGATCTCCTGTTCAGGCCCTGCCCAGCAGGTGTCATGGATACCCGGCAGCAGCTGAGACAACTGACACCTTGAATTAAACAAGCCACGACTTGTAGATTGCCCTGATGAACATCCGTCAGATCACTGCGACCGGCCTCGGCGCGCTCGCTGTTGTCGCACTCGCCTCGTGCGGGAGCAGCTCGACCGCTTCTTCGGCGACGATTCCGGCCGACGCCGGGCTGATCGTGCTGGCCGGACCAGGGCTCAAGTTCGATCAGACCTCGTACACGCTGGCCAACGGCAACGTCAAGATCGCCTACAAGAACCGCGACGCGCAGCGTCACACGCTCGACATCGTCAACTCCTCCAAGACCGTGATGGGTTCAGAGCTGGTCGTCGGCAAGAGCGGTGACATCGCAGTGGGCAGCTACACGCTGCCGGCTGGCACGTACACGTTGGAATGCCTGGTTCCGGGCCACGACGCGATGCGCGCCAAGCTCGTCGTCACCGGTTGAGCCGATCGATCACTTCTTGAACAGGATCTCCGAGAGGATCCACAGCACGGCCCACATCGAGAAGGCGGTGATGATGGCGTTCTTGTGGCTCTCGTACGGCCACAGCAACTTGTTGGTCGTCGCCTTGCCGCCGATGATGCCGAGGCAGTTCAGCTCGAAGATCGCACCGATCACGATTCCGATGAGGAGGAACGTCACAGCTTTACCAGGGCCGGCAGTCCACAGGCTGGTGTTGAAGAAGTGCGCCGAGCCGACCATGAAGAACAGCATCGATACCGAGAACACCGTGTTCTGACGGCTGGCGAGCGCGGCGCTGCGTCCGGCGGCAGCAGCTGCCGGATCGGGCGGATTCCCGGCCAGCACATTCGCAGCGTTGGCGAGGACGACCTTCTGGTTCTTCCAGATGACCATCCACACGTTGGCGGCCATCGTGATCCCGAAGATCATCCCGAGAGAAATGGCCGCGTCATGCGCAACGCCTTGGCCGGAGTTCTTCGTCAGGAAGTCCTTCATGTAGTCCTTCGTGATGCCGACGATCAGCAAGCCCGTCACGAGCGTGAACAGTGCCGCCCAACGAAACCACCAGAGAGCGCGACGAGCGATCTTGTCGATCGCCATGTTGCGGGACTTGCCGTCGTCGCCGAAGGAGGCAAACGCAGGCACCTGGACCAGATTGAAGTAGTACAGCAGGCCGATCCACGTGATGCCGCCGAGTACATGGAGCCAGCGAAAACCGAATGTGAGTCCGAAACGTGTGAGTAGCTCCATCGGAGCAGGCCCCCTCTTGGTGTTGAAGTAACAGTGATCCGAACGTAGCACCACGGTTGCGGGTGAAGACGGACTCGTGCGGTGATGTGGTAGGAGCACGCCGACACGACTCTCGCTTCTGCGCGAGCGCATATCCGAACGTCGCCGAGAAAGCTCACACTCACGTCGGAAATGCTTCCACCGGCGTTCCTACACGGGGTCGATCGCGTTCTCTCCGGCTGTCTGGACGTGCTCTGTCCATTGCCGACCGTCCCAGTAGCGCAGATCGTGATGACCGTAGGGATCTGATGCCCACTGCCCGATCGTGCTCACCGCGCTCGTTGGCAGCGCCACGGGATCGAGCCCGAGCCCTGCGCCCGAAATCCGGGCGAAGATGCTCGTCGGCTCGGCCACCGGCTCGGCCACCCGAACGGGCTCGGCCACCGGAACAGACCCCACCGGAACCGGCTCGTCCATACCCGGCTGCACGATCGGCTGCAGACGCGGCAGATGGATGGTCGGCGCGGAAACCGCTGGTTCGACCGGGTCGGACGCGGCCGGCTGTGCCAGTGCCGTCGGTGCGACTGGAATCGGCGGCTGATACGTCGGCGGTTGATACGTCGCCGATTGAGCAGGCGCCGGTTGATACGTGGCCGGTTGATACGTGACCGGTTGATACGTGACCGGTTGATATGTCGGAAGTTGATATGTCGCCGGCTGGATGAAGACATCGGGCACTGCGGCGTACGGCGACGCTCCGAAGGCAGGCGCTGGGGCCGGCGCGAACTGCATCGCCGTGACTGACGTCAACGGCACCGGCGACGTCGGATAGGTCGACGGTTCGAGGCCTGGGTGATTCTCCCAGCCGGCCCCGTACGCCAGCGCCCGACGCGAGACAACCGCCACGGCTCCGATGCCGATGACCGTGATGGCAGACAGCGCAACGACATCGATCACGGCGACCCAGCGCCGATCATCTGCGCCGAACTCGATCGAGTCGATGAAGGTCGGCACGATCGTCGACGCAGCGACCACCGCCGCCAACATCCCGAACCGCCCGGCGAAACTGCAGACGATGCAGACCAACGCGATGAGCGCATAGCCGCCGAAGGGGCGCAGCTGCTGGGCGTGATGGACGGCGTCCAGCCGCAGTACGCCCGCTGTCGCTGCCAGCGACACCAGCGAGAGCAGGGCAACAGGGATCCCGAACGCCGCCGGCCCGCTGCCTCGGAGACCGACGAGTCCGACGATCAGCCCCAGAACCCCGACGAAACCTGCACCGATGAACAGCAGACCGCGCCCTGGAAACGGATCGAGGATCGGAGCGGTCTTGAAGTGCAGCCCGGCCAGGACAGACCCGACGACGGCGACGATCGTGGCCAGGGCCCCGACGACCACTGGAATACCCAACTCGTGTTGGAACATCGCCAGCACTCCACCGGCGAATGCGAAGACCGCGGCGAAGCGAAGCGTGTCGCCCCATGCGTATTCGACGACACCGTTCCGGCTGAGTTCGACGAGGAACCCACTCGCTGCAGCACCGATCGCCGCGGTGATCCCGGCCAAGCCGACGACCACCAGCACACCGGGTGTGTTCTGCGGTGGTCCGACACTCGGCGGCGGCGAGTAATCCATCATCGGCGACACCGTAGCAACCGCTTCACCCGTCATCGGCGACGAGACCTCGGGCCGCTCTATCGGAGCGATTGATCAGGCCGATTCGTCAATCCGGCAGCCATGGTCAGTAGTCCGATGACGACGATGAGCACGGATGTCGACAGGGCGATCAGCGCGGCATCACCCCTGTTCTCGTGGTTCGACGTCGCGTCCACCCAACCCGGAACCAGCAGCACCGCAGCGACGACGGACGTCACTGCGCCGAGCCAGCCTTTGTCGATGCCGGCGCCGATGACGATCGCGATCGCGAGAAACCCCAGGAACTGGCCGAGTGAGCTGGCCGAGCGTGTCTGGTCGATGCGCAGCATCGCGGCGATGCCGTACGGCGAGCCCAGCGCGAGCACGCAGACGATGGTGCTCGGGCCGTGCTGTCCTCGACCGTCGACCTGAGCGAGGGCGACAATTGCGGCGACGAGACCGATCAGACCAGCCGCGAGAACCGCTTTGGACTCGCCGCCGTCGAAGGCCGACACGTCATCGACACGGAAACCGACGAGGGCGACTGCGTTCGCGATGAATGGTGCCGACGCACCGGCCACCAGTGGGCCCCCGAAACGATTCCCGCGGAGTGCGAGGACTCCCCCGACCAGCGCCGCACCGATGGCTCCGAATTCGTCGATTTGCTGCGATGTATCGAACGATCCGACGTGAACAGCAATTCCGAGGGCGCCGAGTCCGGCGACGGCGATTCCGAGCGCACCGACAACGTTCCCGGTAGATCGCATGCCGAACCGTAGGCGACCGACGGCCGAGGAGATGAGCGCCAAATCAACAGGGATAGCCTGTCGGACGTCATGGCCCACGAATTCATCTACACCTGTTACAAGCTCGCCCGTCACTATCCGCCTGATCGGACGGTGCTCGAGAACATCTCGCTGTCGTTCTATCCCGGCGCCAAGATCGGCGTGCTGGGTTCGAACGGTGCCGGTAAGTCGAGCCTGCTCAAGATCATGGCCGGCCTCGACGACGGTTTCAGCGGCGAGGCGCGCCTCACGCCCGGCTTCAGCGTCGGCTATCTCGCTCAGGAGCCACAGCTCGATCCGTCGAAGGATGTGCTCGGCAATGTGATGGACGGAGTGGCAGAGGTCAAGGGGGTGCTCGACCGCTATGACGAGGTGATGGCGATGTGGGCCGACCCCGACGCCGACTACGACAAGATCGGTGTGCTGCAGGCCGAGTTGGAGGACAAGATCGCAGCCACCGACGCGTGGAGCCTCGAGCGCAACGTCGAGATCGCGATGGATGCGCTTCGTTGTCCACCCAACGACGCGGACGTGACCACACTCAGCGGCGGTGAGCGGCGGCGCGTTGCACTCTGTCGGCTGCTGCTCAGCCATCCCGATCTGTTGCTGTTGGACGAGCCGACGAACCATCTCGATGCAGAGAGCGTCGAATGGCTGGAGCGGTTCCTCAAGGACTACAACGGCACCGTCGTCGCCATCACCCACGATCGCTACTTCCTCGACAACGTCGCCAAGTGGATCCTCGAACTGGATCGCGGCAAGGGTTTCCCCTTCGAGGGCAACTACTCGAGCTGGCTGGAACAGAAGCAGGAACGCATGGCGCGCGAGGAGAAGGGCAACGAGAACCGTCGCCGCACCCTCGAACGCGAGCTCGAGTGGGTTCGTATGTCGCCGAAGGCCCGTCAGTCGAAGGGCAAGGCCCGTCTGTCCGCGTACGACAGGTTGCACGCCGAGGCCGAAGCTGCAGAACGCGGTCCGGACAAGTTGGAGATCGCCATTCCGGCCGGCGGTCGCCTCGGCGACACCGTGATCGAGGTCGAGCACCTCGCCAAGGGTTTCGGCGACAAGCTACTCGTCGAAGATCTGTCGTTCTCGCTGCCCAAAGCCGGCATCGTCGGCATCATCGGTCCGAACGGCGCCGGCAAGACCACGCTGTTCAAGATGCTCACCGGCCAGGATGTTCCCGACAAGGGGTCCGTGACGATCGGTGAAACCGTGCAGCTGGCATACGTCGATCAGAGCCGCGACACGCTCGACGACGAAGCCACGGTCTACGAGGAGATCACCGGCAACATCGAGCACATGAAGGTCGGCAACCGAGAGATCAACGGTCGGGCCTATGTCGCCAGTTTCAACTACAAAGGGAGCGACCAGCAGAAGAAGGTCGGTGACCTCTCCGGCGGCGAACGCAACCGGGTACATCTGGCCAAGCTGCTCAAGACGGGCGGCAACGTGCTGCTCCTCGACGAACCCACCAACGACCTCGACGTCGACACGCTTCGCGCGCTCGAGAACTCACTCGAGGCCTTTCCCGGATGCGCCGTCGTGATCAGTCACGATCGCTGGTTCCTCGACCGCATCGCGACGCATGTCCTTGCCTTCGAGGGCGACAGTCAGGTGCGCTGGTTCGAGGGCAACTTCAGCGAGTACGAGGCCTGGCGGCACAAGGAACTCGGCTCGGCGGCCGATCAGCCGCACCGCATCAAGTACAAGCCACTCGCCCGCTGACATGTCGTTGCGAGCCCTGCGAACGATCTGTGCGGCCGTCTTCGTCAGCGGCATCGCCGGGTTGATCATCAGTTCCGTCTTGAACAACAACGGGGCCGTCCTGACCGTCGGGCTGTTGACAGTGGTCGCAGCGATCTCGTTGTTGGCCGCCTCGGCGGTCGTCCGGCGCGACCCGATCGACGCGTTCGAGGAGGCCGACGCGGAACGTCTCGAGTCATCGGTGCAGAATCTGGTCGCCGCCGGCGCTCCGGAGACCGACGTGCGCAACCTCGTTCGTGAGGCAATGCGGCTCGGGCGCCGCACATGACGGCGAGCCAGATCGAACTCGATCCGGACATCGAAACGGATGCCGAACTGGCCTCCCGGCTTGCCGTCGAGGCGGGCAAGCTCCTCGTCGACCTACGCGATCAGATGATGGCCGACTACGCGCCGTCGTGGCAGGTGATGGACAACGGCGACCTGCTCGCCCACCGGTTCTTGATGCGTGAACTGGCTGAGCACCGCCCGCTCGACGCCGTGCTGTCCGAAGAGGGCGCCGACGACGGCCGTCGGCATCACACCGATCGAGTCTGGATCGTCGATCCGCTGGACGGCACGAACGAGTACGGCGAACGCGGCCGCCACGACTGGGCCGTCCACGTGGCTCTCTGGAATCGTTCCGCACTGACCGCTGCTGCCGTCAGTCTGCCGGTGCTCGATCTCGTCTTCTGCACGGAGCCGGCTCCCGTCGTGCCGCCACGAAAGTTCGACAAGCCGCGGATGATCACCAGCCGGAACCGTGCGCCACACGCAGCGGTGATCGTCGCCAACGCACTCGGATGCGAAGCCGTTCGGCTCGGTTCGGCCGGCGCAAAGGCGATGGCGGTGGTGCTCGGCGAGGCAGACATCTATCTGCATGATGGCGGTATGTATCAATGGGATTCGGCCGCCCCGACCGGTGTTGCCGCGGCGGCGGGATTGCACACCAGCCGGCTCGACGGCTCGCCGCTGATCTACAACCTTCGCGATGCGTGGCTACCGGATTTCCTGCTCTGCCGCGAGGAGTTCGCCGAACCGGTGCTCGATGCACTGTGGGGCGACCGGTGGCGCAAACGTCGCGATGCCGGCTGGCGCTGATCAATGGAACTGAAGTCGACCCGCTTCGACGTCGACGGACACGTCGCCACCGTGTGGCTGCATCGCCCCGAACGCCACAACGCATGGACCGGCAGGATGCACTCCGAATACCGGTGGATCTTGGCCGAGCTCGAGTCCGACCAGAACGTACGCGCCGTCGTCGTCACGGGAACACCACCGGCGTTCTGCGTCGGAGGTGACAGCGTGGCGCTCAGTGGACACGCCGCGCGGGGCAGCTACGACACGGGATTGGCGAACGACGCTGCGCAACCCGGGTATGGAGTTCGACCGGAGTTCGATCACGAGTTCTCGTTCCAATTCGGGATGCGGATGCCACTCATCGCCGCCGTCAACGGCGCATGCGCGGGAATCGGGCTCGCCCTGGCACTGTTCTGCGACCTGCGCTTCGCGTCGTCGACAGCGCGAATGACCACGGCTGCGACCAAGCTCGGCCTGCCCGCCGAGTACGGGTCGAGCTGGATCCTGCCGAGGCTCGTCGGCGTGACGCGTGCCAATGATCTGCTGCTGTCGGCGCGTGTGTTCACGGCCGACGAAACGAGCGAGTGGGGGCTGTGGAACGGCGTCCGACCCGACGCCGAATCGACCCTTGCGGCGGCCACCGACTACGCCCATCTGCTGGCCGAGACCGCTGGTCCGGTCGCGGTCCGAATGACCAAGCGGCAGATCTACGACGACCTGCTCAGCCACGACGTCGGCGCATCGATCACGACGTCGAAGCGCCTGATGAACGAGGCCATGGCAACGGCCGAGTATCGCGAGGGTGTCGCAGCGCTCCGCGACAGACGCCCCCCGAATTTCTGATCACGTCTCTTCCCCACACGAAACTTCCGCGAGCGGTTTCGTACCAGTATGAGGTCGAAAACGCTCGGAGAACTGGGGAGGGGGCGTCGGCGCGTAAATCGGCGGACGACGCCAGAATGAAAGGGTGCCGACCACCACCACCATCGACGATCAGAGTTGGGGAGCGTTCAGCAGTTCCGCACCGTGGGTCCTCCATCGCGAGTCGATCTCGTGGCTACCGATCGCCGTCAGGCTGCGGACGGCTGCCCAGAGCGAAGTGCCGCACCTGACCCAACCGGCGAAGCTCCCACCGGGCACACGAGTGATCACGGTCGCCGGTCGGCTCGGCAAGGCCCTCCTGCCCTGGGCCGTTCGCAAACGCCGACACAAGTACACGACCCTCGAGTCCAGCCGCAGCGACGTGTCCCGCCGCCTTCGTGCCGCCGCCGAATACCTCGGGCCGACCTACATCAAGCTCGGGCAGATCATCTCCAGTGGAGATGGTCTGTTCCCGGCCGAACTGGTCAGCGAGTTCAAGCTGTGCCGTGATCAGGTCGCTGCCGAATCGTGGGACGACGTGCGGCTGACCGTCGAGGCCGACCTCGGTTGTCGCCTCGAGGACGTGTTCTCGTTCTTCGACACCAAGCCGATCGCGGCAGCCTCGATTGCCCAGGTCCACGCCGCCACATTGCGCTCGGGCGAAGAAGTCGTCGTCAAGGTCCAGCGCCCGTCAGTCAGCCAACTGGTCCGTAAGGATCTCCGCGTGATGGCGTGGCTCGCGCCGCACCTCGTCGGCAGGATCCCGATCGCGGCACTCGCCAACCCGCCGGCACTGGTCGAATTGTTCGCCGAGACGATCGTCGAGGAACTGGACTTCCGCATCGAAGCCGCGAACATGCTCGACATGGCCACGGTTCTCAAGAACTTGGACCAGGATCAGTTCGTGGTGCCCCGACCGCACCCCACCCTGGTCACTCGCCGGGTGCTGGTGATGGAAAGGTTCCGTGGTTTCAACTTCGACGACGTCGCAGGGATGCACGACGCCGGGATCGACACCGAGGCCGTGATCCGGTCAGGAATGATCGCGTTCATGGAGGGCGCGATGGTCGAGGGTCTGTTCCATGGCGACCTGCACGGCGGAAACATGCTCGTGCTCGAGGACGGTCGTACCGCACTGCTGGACTTCGGCATCGTCGGGCGACTCACCGGTGACGTAGGTCGGCGTTCCTGCGTCT
>JAYTRT010000472.1:0-4708 GCA_043746045.1 Actinomycetota bacterium
GGCAGCACATTCAGCGCGAACGCGCTGGCCGCCGCTGTGGTGTCGGCGGTCATCACCGAGATGCGTCGCATCGATGCACCGTCGTTGGCGTCGACGCAGGGGGCATATCTGCGCGACCAGTTGGAGACCATTCCCGGTGTGGCGTTCGTGCGCGGGCGGGGCTTGCTGCTGGCCGCCGAACTCGATCCGGCGCACGATGCCAAGGCCGTGTATCAGCAGCTCCTCGAGAACGGCGTCGTCACGAACGCCGTGACCCCGACGGCCCTCAGGTTCGCACCGCCGCTGAACGTGTCGCGCTCCGAGATCGACGAGGTCATCGCCGTGCTGCGGCGGTTGCTGGCGTGACACTTCGCCACTTCCTCGACGTCACCGATCTCGACGTCGGCGAACTCCGCGAAGTTCTCGCCCTGAGCACGTCGCCGATCGAAGAACTCGGTCGGCCGCTGAGCGGGTGCGGCGCGGCACTGATCTTCGAGAAGCCGTCCAACCGGACCAGGCAGAGCATGGAGATGGCAGTCGTACAGCTCGGCGGCCACCCGGTGTACACACGCGGCGAGGAGGTCGGATTCGACACTCGCGAGACGGTCGAGGACATCACTCGGATCATGGCCGGGTATCACGCAGTGCTGGCGGCGCGCATCTTCGACCATCGGGTCGTCGAGCGAATGGTGGCCGTCAGCTCCGTTCCGATCGTCAACATGTTGAGTGATCGCAGCCACCCGCTCCAGGCATTGGCCGATGTCCTGACGATGACCGAGGACTTCGGTCGACTCGACAAGCGGACAATTGCCTATGTCGGTGACTTCAACAACGTGGCTCGCTCGCTGGCCGAGGCATGCATCATGCTGGGTGCTCATGTCCGATTCGGATGCCCGAAGGGTTACGACGCCGGCGATGACGAGCTGCACCGACTCGGCGGACTGGGCGAACTCAGCGGCGGCACGATCGAACAGATGGCAGACCCTCTGGTCGCCGTGGCGGGAGCCGACGTCGTGCACACCGACACGTGGACCTCGATGGGTCAGGAGAGCGAGAAGAAGCAACGCAGAGAGGTGTTCGGGCGCTATCAGGTGACTCGGACACTGATGGCCGCTGCCTCGCCGAACGCCACGTTCATGCATTGCATGCCCGCGTACAGAGGCCTCGAAGTCGCGGCCGACGTCATCGACGGCCCGCAATCACGCGTCATCCGTCAAGGCCACAACCGGATGCACTCCGCACGGGGACTGATCGCCTTCCTGCTCAGATCGGAGTCATCGACATGACCACGAAGGTCCAACGTCAACAAACCATTTCCCGCCTGATCGGGAAGCATCCGGTGACCAGCCAGCCGCAACTCCTCGATCTGCTGTCGACGGAGGGCATCAGCGCGACCCAGGCGACTGTCTCGAGAGACCTCGAGGATCTCGGGGCCGTGAAGGTTCGTGTGCCGGGCGGCGACACCGTCTACGCAATTCCCGAGTACGAGCCCAACCGAATTGCTCCGGAGGATCAGTTGCGGCGGGTGATGGGTGAGTGGGTGGCCGAGGTTCGCCACGCCCACCACAACGTGGTCATCCGAACGCCACCCGGTTGTGCGCACGTCGTTGCCTCGGCACTCGATCGCTCGGGCATCACCGGTGTGCTCGGAACCGTTGCCGGCGACGACACTCTGCTGGTCATCGCCGACGAGACCACCACCGGAGCCAAGCTCGCTGCCAAACTGCGCGATCTGGCCGGCGTGGATCCGGTGCGGCGATGACGACGAGTTCCGACGACAGCGCCAAAACGCTGTGGCACGGTCGGTTCGAGGGGGGCCCGGCCGCCGAATTGATGGCGTTCACCGAGAGCTTGTCGTTCGACAAGCGCCTGTGGCCGGACGACATCGAGGGTTCCCGCGCCCACGTTCGGGGGCTTGCTCGGGCTGAGATCATCTCCACTGCCGAGAGCGAATCGGTCCTCGCTGCTCTCGACCGGACGGCCGAGGAGATGGCGTCGGACCGATTCGTGTTCGAGCCCAGCGACGAGGACATCCACACGGCGATCGAACGACGCGTCACGGAGTTGGCGGGGCCGGCCGGAGCGAAGTTGCACACCGGACGTAGCCGTAACGATCAATCGGCCACGGGTGTACGCCTTTGGCTGAAGCGCGAATTGAACGTGATCGCCTCGCGCGTCGTCGCTCTGCAGACCGTGCTCCTCGACCGCGCGATTGCCGCGGGCGATGTCTACTTGCCCGGCTACACCCACATGCAACGTGCTCAACCGGTGATGCTCGCCCATCACCTGTTGGCACACGGTTGGGCGCTCGGGCGCGACCTCGACCGGATTCGGGACACGCTTGTTCGTGTCGACATCTCGGTACTGGGTGCCGGTGCTTTGGCTGGCTCGTCGTTGCCCCTCGATCCCGAGTTCACTGCGGCACAGCTCGGGTTCGAGCGAGTCTTCGAGAATTCGCTCGATGCGGTCGGATCTCGTGACCACATCGCAGAGGCTCTGTTCGACCTGACGATGATCGCGATCGATCTGTCGCGTCTCGGCGAGGAGTGGGTCCTGTGGACCACCGAGGAGTTCGGGTTCGCAAGACTGGACGACGGCTATGCCACTGGTTCGTCGATGCTGCCGCAGAAGAAGAATCCGGACATCGCCGAGCTCGCACGTGGCAAGGCCGGGCGGATCATCGGCGACCTGACCGGGTTCTTGGCGACCATGAAGGGACTTCCACTCAGCTACAACCGCGATTACCAGGAGGACAAGGAGCCGCTGTTCGACGCGATGGATCAGGTTCGCCTCGGGCTCGGTGCGCTGACGGGAATGATCGCAACAGCCACGTTCGACACGGCGCGGATGCAGGCTGCGGCCGACAGCGAGACGGGTTCGGCGACCGATCTCGCCGAATGGCTCGTCATTCGCGGCATCCCGTTCCGTGATGCACATGCGATCGTCGGGAACCTCGTTCGCGAGGCGCTCGCCGGTCAGGTCACCCTCCGCGACCTCGTCACCGCTCACCCCCAGCTCGGGCCGGATGCAGCGGTACTGGTGGCACCCGGAGTGTCCGTGAAGCGACGCACCACGAGGGGTGGCGCCGGGCCCCGACCGGTCGCCGATCAGATCGTTCGGTTCACGACCGCGCTGACCAACTGGTCGACGTGGGCGAACGGAGCCTCCGGGCAGCCACCGACGCCAGCGGTCTGATGCGTCGACTCCGGCGGTCCGAGCTGACCGGCGACGCGTACGACGTCGCTCCGACACTCCTCCACAAGTTGCTCGTCGATGGGTCGTGCGTCGGGCGGATCATCGAGGTCGAGGCCTACACGGCCGACGATCCTGCAAGCCATTCTTTTCGCGGCATGACGACACGGAACTCGACGATGTTCGGGCCCGCCGGTCATTTGTACGTCTATTTCACCTACGGCATGCATCACTGCGCGAACGTCGTGACTGGCGACGTCGGCGACGGACAGGCCGTGCTGCTCCGCGCTGTCGAGCCACTCGAGGGGATCGAGGCGATGGTTGCCCGGCGCGGCCGCTCTCGGAACATCGCCGATGGTCCCGGGAAGCTGTGTCAGGCATTCGGCATCGACATGTCCGACAACGGACTGGACCTGTGCGCGCAGGGACCGAAGGGTTCGGTCCGTTCCCTCGGTCTCTACGACGACGGCATGCCGCCGCCCCCCTCGCCGACGGTTTCGACGCGAATCGGTATCAGCGTCGGTGTCGATACGCCATGGCGCTGGACGGTCACCCGGGCCGACTGACGAATATCGGCAAACCCGGCCGAGGGTCACCGCCGTTGTTCGCTCAGCCCAGCCAACGGATGTCGGCGCCGTGATAGCCGACTTCGGCGAGCAATGTCTCCTCGCCGCCTGGCCACGTGGTGAGTCGCAGCTCGGCGTGGGCCGGGGTCGCAGGCTCCATCCGTAGCCAACACAACGGGTTGCCGCTGCCGCTCGTGGATCCGGCAGCTGCCAGTTCGGATCGGACTTCGTCGCGTGTGGAAGCGGGAAGGTACTGCCAGACGATCGAGTGGAACACGACGGTCGCGACGCCGTGCGTCAGGCCTGCACCGAGTTGCGCGGCGAGCCATCGGCCGGCATCGGCCTGCTCGACCGACACGTCGACCCGTGCGGCGATCGCCATTGCAGCATGCAGCCGCTCGGATCGGACCGTCTGGTCTGGCCAGATGAAGGACATCATCGTCTGGCGACCGTGTTCCGTGCGGATGTCGATCGGAGAGATGTCAGATGCCCGCCGTCGGTACACCGGTTGTAGGCGATCGAGTCCTGGCGTCGGTGTGGTCCACCATTCGGGTCCGAACCGAAGACGGCTCGTTCGATCGCCTGCGGAGGTCGACCCGTCGTCGTACGCGAACTGGTCCCAACACGACAGCAAACCCGCAGAACTCCCGATCTCGAGCTGGTCGAGCGGCAGACCGTACTGTGCGCTGATCTCGGCAAACCCTGATACCAGAACCGGTGCCCGTCCGACCTCGTTGGTCTGCACGTTCCGACGTAGGCCCTTGGCGAATTCGTCCCGGTGGCAGTCGGCGGTGGCCAGGAAGTCGTCGACGACTGCACCGTCGCCGGCCCATCGACCCCCGCATGACGGGTAGTGCGCAGCGAGCGCAGGCGCCCTTCCGGTCAGCGCGAGCAGATGACCTGTGGCGACGTACCGGAGCGGCACAGCGTCGTGGACCGGCTGCTCACTGACGCCGTCGAGCAGTTCGGCT
>JAYTRT010000473.1:0-4707 GCA_043746045.1 Actinomycetota bacterium
ACATAGAAAATCGCGTTCACGACTGCGCGCCGATCCACCGTCGACGGGCGACCCATCTCACCCCGCCGCCACACCGGCTGAACAAGATCAGCGATCAAATCCCACTCTGCATCCGACATATCGCCATGCGTCGTCCGCCACGCTGAAACTGTCGGTCGAGTCCGTTCCGTCACGAATCAATACTATCGAACCACGGCACCCGACCCGTACCAATCAACACCATCGCCAGCGCAAATTATCCGAACACTCTCTCAGTACGACAACCCGAACCGAAAATACCACCGCCAACAAGATCACCGCCGTGGGAAACGGAAACCGACGAACTCCAACAACAACTGACACGACGATGGCACACCACGACGACGCTTCATCTCAGGACCGCCCGGTCGGCTCGCAATCCGCGAATGCAACAGAGCTTTGTTGCCGCGACGGAACGGCCGCCGCTCGTTCACCGCAGGCTGACAACCACCAGATGGATCGTTCCATCATCGAGAGTGACCCCGATAGTCCAATAGGCGTTCGTTGCCAAACCCTTGGTTCCCCAGTTACAGATGTACTGCGAGGAGCCGTCCCAACGGTACGTGATCCCATTGGTCGGGGTGTCGCTGTACGTCGCTTCCGGGATCGGAAGTGCCGACGACACCCCCTTCGTCGGCGTGTACCACGCCGGCGTCGCCGCTGATTGGACGACCACGCCGTTCGCGTCTTTCAGCTGGAACTTCACGGGCACCGTGCTGCCACCCTTGAATACGCTCAACGCACAAGTCGCGCCGCAGATGTTGGGATCGTTGATCGGCTGCAAGAACCCGTCGACCAGGTAGATCACTCGATAGGACATGTCCTGTGTTGTAACGTTGCCTGCAACGTCGACGGCTGTACATTTGACGGATTCGCGGCCGACCGACGCCGTTAAAAGCGGGTCACATCGAACGGACGCAAGGCCTGACCCGCCGCCATCATGCGCGATTGGGACGACCGTCGTAGGCCCATGGAGTATGACGGTGTTTGGAGTGATCGAGTCGATCGTCGGTGGAATCGAATCCACTTTGACTGTCACGGCGTTGCTGGCTGAGCTTACGTTGCCGGCGTTGTCCGTAACCGTCTGCAGAGTCGACGAAACAGAACCCGGCCCGTTGAGCACTTGAGCCGCAGGACACGCACCGGCAGCAATCCCGGAACCACCGGGATCAGTGCACATGAAGCGAACCGTCACCGAAGACGTGTACCACCCGTTGGACCCCGTCGGGGACGGCGGATCCGCAGCAGCCACGATCGTCGGCGGAACCGTATCGATCACAGTTGTGCGAGCGTTGGCGGAGAAGGCAGCGAAGTTCGGGGTCCCGGCGAATGCCGCCATCACGGTGTAGGTGCCGTCCGAAAGAATGGCGCCGACATGCGCCACGCCGTCAGTTCCCGTTTGGCCGCTCGCCGAGGTGCCGCCGCCACCCGCGCGGGCGAAGGAAAGGGTGACGACTTGCCCGGCGAGCGCGGCTCCGGTGTCGTTGCGCGTCAGTGTCGCCGAAACACCGCTTGTGTCTTGTGCCGCCTGCGGGGCGGTGAGCAAGAGCGTGGTAGCGACCTCGGGCAGCGTTGGTGTGTAGCCATCGCCGAGATTGTTGTCGGCACCGACGAGACCGACGCCGTTCGCGGCTTGAATGATGAGCCGGACGTCACCGGCTGCTTGTCCAGCCGGCAACCCGAGGGTTCCGGTCCAAAGGGTCGAGTCGGTGGGGTCTTGATGCAGATCGAGCGAGTTCCACGTGCCGTGGAACGGCCCTGCATTACCTGTGTAGGTCACCCACACTTGCTGGATACCCGCAGAAGGGTCGCCGGTCACGTGAGCTGAGACTGCGATGCCTGCCGGCGACGGTGTTCCTGTCACTGCGGAGATCGACGGTGGGGCCGACAACGCTGGCGTGTTTTGGCCGTACGTCTGGGTGTTCGAGCTGTAGAACAGCGACAGACCGAGGTGAGAATACGTGCGTTCGGTGTCTGTTGTCGGACTGTCCGATCGGTACTGCGCAGCGGTCGTGATGAGGCGGGTCGTGCCGCCGGATCCGGTGGTGGCGAGGTTGTCGAAGTAGTTGACTGTCGCGAGCCGTTGCGGGAAGAAGGCCGCTGAACCGAACGTGGTGTGGAGGTTGTTCTGCTCCGTCGTCGGGGCGCCTGTCAGCGGAAGCACGCTCGGTTGGTCGCTGTAGGTGCCGCTGCGGAAGCCGACGCCGCGAAGGACTTCTCCGGTCGCGCTGGTGACGTCGGTGAATTGCTGGGGCAGCGCAGGTAGCGCTGGACCTGTCTGCACACCGTCAGGCCCGGTGTGCCACTGCGCGTGCAGTGTCGTCGGGTTTCCGTTGAAGTCAAGAACGGGCTTTGTCGATGCCTGCCCCGTCGAGGGGTCGAGGATGGGTGTCTGCTCGAAGGAGTACGACTTCAGACCGAGCTGCGCACCTGGTGTACCGGCTGCAACCGAGGTGGGGGTGATTGGGGCGTGGTAGCTCGTAGGCGTGCCGAAGCGACCCTGGGGCAGGTCGATGCCCACCATCGGCAGCCCGTACATCGTCGACTCGATCAGCGCCTTCTGATCGATCCCGGTGACGGCGCCGAGCCCACTGAGGTAGTCGAGCTTGGCCTTGACGAGCGCCTGCCCGACTGCGACCGGGGTCCCGGTGGTCCCCACGAGAAGCTGATGGGCGACTCCCGCATACAGCTTTGCGCTGTAGGCGAGGAAGTCGGTGTCCTCATATTGGTAGCCGGTTCCGCCGATGAACGTCGCGTGCTGGCGGGCCATCTCCTGCGGCCAGTCGAGCTGCGTCCCTGCGGCAGTCGAGTCGCTGTCTTGCAGGTTGAAGCCTGAGTGGCATCCGACGCTGATGACCAATGAGTTCTGGAGCTGCGACGGATGACTCTCGAGATCGGTGGTGTAGACGCTCGTGCTGTCGTCGGCTGCGAGCGCGCCCTGGGCGTTGAAGTGACCGCCGAGAAAGATGAGATCGTGGCGGCTATTGAACAGCGCGTTCTTCAAGTCCGTGGCCGTCCACGACCGGTCGCGAGTAGGTCCGCCGATGAGCGTGGTGTCCGTCGTCTTGACGCCTTGGTCCGTGATCAGCGTTTCGCCGCGAGAACCACCCGCCGTGAATGACGCGCTGATGGCGTCAGCGGCGCTGGTGAGGAAGCTGTACCCAGTACTTAGCGACGACGCCGACGGCAGGACGGGAGTGCGGATGTAGTTGTCGATGAGCGCGCTGATCTCCGCTGGGGTCTCCACGAGACGCCCGACTGCGAGATCCGGCACGGGCAGCACGCCACCCTTCATCGTCAGATCCGTGAGTGAACCGTACGCGTCCTGACCGAACACGAGATTGTTCTGCAACGACGCATTCGCGACAGTGAGAGGATCCACCGGTGCGATGAATCTGCTCTCTTCACCAATCCCGGCCCCGTCGGCGTACCGGAAAAAGGGGATGACATTGTCGCTGCCAGCGAGAACGACGTACTGCAGCTTCCCGGTCCCGTCGCGATAGCGGTTGACGATGTCGCGGATCGCCTGTGCAACCAGGTTCTTGGCGTAGGGGCAGGCTGCGTTGTTGTCAGCTTGTTGCTGAAGCGCGTGGACTCTGAGGCTGTCGTTCACGTCGACCACCACACCGTTGGTGGCGTTCGCCAGAGTTGTCAGCCTGGCTTTCATGTCGGTGAGCTGTTGCGAAAGCGCGAAGCGTGACGTGTCGGTGACGATGACGGTCTTGAAAGAGCCCGACGTCGGCGTCAGCGTCGCGTCGCCCGAGTGCAGGTCAAGTGAGACGCCATCACAAGGGCCTCCCGTTCGGGTCAGACCGATCGTGAACGGCGTCGGCGACGACGCACCGTTGCGGCCGAGGACGCGGACGTAGAAGTTGCCCGTGCTGTTCCATGTTGCCGCCTTGATCGATTCGGGCGACGTCCCCTCGTTCGCCGAGATCGCGATGAGACTCTGCGATTGGGCGCTGGAGAACGCTTGCGTGAAGGTGCCCGACGCGGAGTAGATCGACGGCGAATAAATCGACGGGCTGTAAATCGACGGCGAATAGATCGACGGGCTGTAAATCGACGGCGAGTACGTGTTGCCAGTGGCCTGCGCAGTCACCTTGGTCAGGTCCGTGGTCGTCGTCAGTGTTGTGAAGGCTTGCGCGATGTCGGTGTACATCGTCAGGTCGTAGTTCTGCACCAGGGCGGACAGGTCGACCTGGACCTGGCTAGTCGGTGTGACGGGGAACTTGTACCACCGCGTCTCACCGGGTGCGAGCAAAGCCCCTGTCGTGGAGCCGTTGAGAACCGCTGCGTTCGGCCACGAGGTGTTCTGCGCAATGGTCGCTGCGGCAGCGGTCGTGTACGTCTGTGGCCACAACGTGAGCGTGCCGCGCAGTATCGAGTTCGAATCGAAGTTCGACCCGCCGAATGTGAACCCGTACGTGTCGCCGCTCGCGACGACGAAGTCATGCGTGCCGGTGTACGTGAACCCCGCCGATGGTGCGCTGCAGCAGTTGATCGCTCCGTCTGCGACGAGCGGGAACACGGTCGTTGTTCCGTTGTGGGTCATGAATGCGGTCAACTGCACGTTCACTGCGAAATATGCGTGGAACCCGGTGTACGCGTACGGCACGGAGATGGTGCCGCTGCTGGTGGACGATGATTGGAACGTGAAGGTCCGCTGGGTGACCCCACCTCCGCCCA
>JAYTRT010000474.1:0-4705 GCA_043746045.1 Actinomycetota bacterium
GTCGGCGATGCAACGAGCAGCGTCGGCGTCGGTGTACGCGGCGATCGTCGCCACCTCGAACCCGTCGAACACGTCGAGGTAGCCCTGCCGACGAAGCAAGATCGTCTTCCAGCTCAGCCCGGCCTGGGCACCCTCCAACGTCAAGAACTCGAACAGCGTCCGGTTGTCACGCTGGGGAACACCCCACACCGTGTCGTGGTAGTCGGCCATTGCGTCGTGGCCGTCTGCCCACGAGCACCGGAGATGTTCGCTCAGACCGGCGTCGGGTTCGGTCACAGGGGCTTGAATGCCCACGCCTCGATCTCGACCCCGGCCCCGAGGACGGGGAGCGCGGCCACACCAACGGTGCTGCGCGCCGGACGATGGTCGCCGAGACCGAGGACATACGCCTCGTTGAACGTCGCGAACGTGTCCATGTCCGTCAGGAAGCAGAGGGTCTTGGCGATGTCGCCGAGTTCGGCACCCATCGACGCCAACTGTGACTTGAGATTGGCGATTGCCTGAGCAGTCTGCGCTGCGACGCCCCCGTCGACCAGGATGCCGTCTTTCACACCGAGTTGACCGGAGACGATGATCCAGTCGCCGGCGCGGACAGCGGGCGTATAGGGGCCGAGAGGGGTTGACATGAGGCACATCGTAGGGGTCACCGCGGACCCCACGACGGCTCGTCCGGATATCGTTCGGAGGTGAGCATCAACCTCCCGCGTCGTGTCTCCCGGATCGATCGTCGCAGCTTTCTGATCGCATCGGGCGCGGTGGTCCTGGCCGCGTGCGGCAGCAATGGCACGGCGGCTTCGCCGTCCGGCGCGATCAGCACCTCGAAGAGCGGATACGGGCTCGTCCCACGCTTCGACCGCGCCCTCATCGTGCCGGGCACGGTGCGGATGCCGTTCTCGTTGTCGAAGGATCAGGCGGTCCTGTCCGACGGTCCGAAGCTGCTCACGGCCAAGATCGTCGACACGGCGAACAAGATCGTGATCCCGAGCGTGACGGCCAAGCAGCGCCGCGTCAACGAAGCCATCGTCTACTGGGATTTCCACGTCGACCTGCCGACTGTCGGGCAGTACACGATGTTCATCGACGGCGGAGACCTCGACGGATCCGCGATCAGCGTCAACGACCCGTCGACGGTCAAGGTGCCGTATGCCGGTCAACAACTACCGCCGTTCGACACGCCGACCACTGCCGACCACCGTGGGGTGAATCCGATCTGTACACGGCTGACCGGCGGCCCGTGCCCATTCCACTCGATCACGCTGACCGACGCTTTGAAGCTTGGCAAGCCGCTGGCGTACCTGATCGGCACCCCCGCGCACTGCCAGTTCGGGACCTGCGCGCCGGCGCTCGAGGCGCTGATCACATCGTCGAAGCGCCTCGGCGACAAGCTGGCGGTGGTCCACGCCGAGGTGTACACCGACGCCACCACCACCACGACCGCACCCGCTGTCGATGCCTACAACCTGTCGGGCGAACCAGATATGTGGCTCACGGACAAGACCGGCAAGATCATCTCGCGCTTCGAGGGAGCCTGGAATCAGGCCGAGTTGGACGAGACGCTCGACACGCTCGTCGCCTGACGCTCAGCTGATTGAGGCTCAGCTGATGGCCGCAACCGGACACCCCGCCGCGAAGGACGGAATGCGAGGACCATCGGTTCGCTGGCCGTCACCGCGCGTTCGGGTCCTGGTTCTCGCCCAGAAGTGCACCGCAGATCCGTGCACACCTTCGGCTCGTTCTCGGCGCTGCAACCATGCGACCATCACTCGTCGAGAGCGGCCGCCGCACGTATCAGGGGCTTGCCGAGCGTCAGCTGAATGATTGGCCGCAGCCGCAGCTACGCGTGGCATTCGGGTTGATGATGTTGAAGCCAGCCTGATTCAGGCCGTCCTTGTAGTCGAGCGATGCACCGATCAGCAGCTGTGCCGACGCCGGATCGACCAGGACGCGTACACCTTCGCCGAACTCGGCCTGCTCGTCGTCGGCGGCGATGTCGCCGTCGAAGAACATCTCGTAGGAGTATCCGCTGCATCCACCAGGGCGGACCGCGACGCGGAGCGCCAGCTCGTCGGCGCCTTCTGCGGCCAACAGTTCCTTGACTTTGCTCGCAGCGGTGTCTGTCAACGTGATCATGGTGATCCTCCAAGGGAGTAACGGTTTCGTTGTGCAGGTTACCGGCATTCCCCTGCGTCGGCGATAACCAGCACCTCACCGGTAAAATTCCTCCATGACCCCCGGGCGCGACGAGATCCTCGAAATGCTGCGTGCTGTGATCGACCCGGAACTCGGTGCCGACATCGTCACGTTGGGCATGGTCCCCGATGTCGTCGTCTCCCCGCCGGACTCCACCGGCGGCGTCGACGTCACCGTCTGGGTCAAATTGACGATCGGCGGGTGCCCGTTGCGGGGCCAGATCAAGAAGGACATCGAGAGCCGCATCGCGCTGCATCCCTCCGTGCGCAACGTGCGCATCGAATGGGGCGAGATGACGACCGAAGAGCGCACCGAGGTGATGACCAAAGCCCGGTGGTCGGCACGCGAGAACGCCGCCGACACCGAGGTGCCGCAGTCCACACGCATCCTCGCCATCGCCAGCGGCAAGGGTGGCGTCGGCAAGAGCAGCGTGACGGTCAACCTCGCCGTGGCGTTGGCAAGTCAGGGTTTCACCGTCGGTGTGCTCGACGCCGACATCTGGGGTTTCTCCGTGCCCCGTCTGCTCGGTATCACCGACCGGATGGAGGCCCAACGTGTCGACGGATCCGAGAAGCCGAAGATCATTCCGAACGAGTTGAAGATCGGGGCCGGAACCCTCAAGGTCGTCAGCACCGGATTTCTCGTGGAGGAGGACACGGCGTTGATGTGGCGTGGGCTGATGCTCACCAAGGCTGTCGAGCAGTTCCTCCGCGATGTGGCATGGGGCGAGATGGACTATCTCCTGATCGACATGCCGCCCGGCACCGGCGACGTACAGATGGGCCTGGCCCGGATGCTGCCGCGGACCGACCTGATCATCGTCAC
This sequence comes from Actinomycetota bacterium, assembly GCA_043746045.1. Classification (GTDB taxonomy): domain Bacteria; phylum Actinomycetota; class Acidimicrobiia; order Acidimicrobiales; family Ilumatobacteraceae; genus WLMZ01. The sequence continues at coordinate 3,016 of JAYTRT010000474.1, forward strand.
CACCCCGGCGTTGGCGGCTCAGAAAGTGGCCGCCCGAGCCGCCGACATGGCTCGACGCAGCTTTCTGCGCGTTGCCGGCGTGATCGAGAACATGAGCTCGTTCACGTGCGACCACGGTGAGACCTACCCGCTGTTCGGTGTCGGCGGTGGCCAGGCACTCGCCGACGAGATCGGTGTTCCGTTGCTCGGACAGGTTCCGCTCGAACCATCGGTCGGCGCAGGCGGCGATGCGGGCGTGCCCGTCGCCAGCCGAGTCAACGGGGGCCCAGCCGCAACGGTCTTCCACGCCATCGCCCAGCGGATCGTCGACGAGATCGCCCCGCCCGTGAACATGGCCGGCTGCTCGGCACGGATGCTGGCCGCTGTCGCCGCCGCGTTCGACAAGGTCTGAAGCGCCGTGTGACGAGCTGTCACTCGAGGTCGTCGTAGCCGGCATCGCCGGGCATCAGCAGCTCCATCGGTGCGGCGGGCGTCGCCGCGCGGATCTTGGGCAGGATCCGCGGTGGTCGACCGATCTGCGCCGCGGCTGCGAGCGCTGCGTCAGCGGTCGAATGCTCGGCCAGGAACTGCAGGCACGCAATCGTCGGGGGCAGCATCATCAGTTCGCCCGATCGTTCGCGCGCCAGGGCATCGGACGGCCGGACCCACAGGCTGGCGATGGTCTCGGTGTCGTCGTGCAGCGGTTCCTGGGCCAGCGGTGACCGAGCCAGGAAGAAGCGGGTGTCGAAGCGACGGTTCTCACCCCGTGGAGTGATCCAATGGGCGACGTAGAACATCGCGTCGGTGACCAGACGAAGCCCCTCGGTCTCGCACAACTCGACCAGTCCGAGTGAGCTGTCGTGGATCGACGGTCGTGCGCCGTCGAAACGGGCCGCGACGACGGGATCGTCGAAGCGGATCAGCTCGCCCGTCCGAACGGACCGAGCGAGCAGCACGCCGGCCTCCTCGAAGCACTCGCGGATCGCTGCGACCCAGGAGGCCAGTCCGCCCGATTCGATCTGCAGCAACTCGCTGGCGCGCGCGTCGTCGAGGCCATCGCACACGGCCTCCATCGTCGGAGCAGCGTCGACGTGGTCCACCCGGCCGCCCGGGAACACGTACATCCCGCTCGCGAACGTCGCCTGCAACGTTCGTCGCAGCATGAACACCTCGATGCCAGAACCATCCGCGGGGCCAGAGGGCACGTCGCGGATCAGCATCACCGTTGCGGCCGGACGGATCGGCACCGAGTCCGGATCGAACGCCTCGCTCACCGGTCCAGCTCGCCGCGCGTCTCCGTCGACGTCACGTCGGTGATGTCTGTCGAGTGCGGATCCGAGCCACTGCCGAAGCCGCCCATTCGTCCACCGTAGGTGGCCCTGATCACGCGGGTCCGACCCAAGCTGCCGAGCCCCTTACGACGCATCAGCCAGGCCCGGAACACCGCCCGAGTCGGCGGGAACAGCAGCAGGATCGCCAACGCATCGCTGATCAACCCCGGAACGATGAACAGCATGCCGGCGAGCAGGATGCAGACGCCGTCGGCGATCTCCTTCGACGGCTCGTGGCCGGACTGGACCTGCTGAACGAACCGTCCCCACATCTTCGTGCCACCGCGCTTGAGCACCACCGAGCCGATGAGGCCGCCGAGGATGACGATGCCGAGGGTGTTCAGGAAACCGATCCTCTGCGCGAGCAAGAACAGCAGATA
>JAYTRT010000475.1:0-4704 GCA_043746045.1 Actinomycetota bacterium
AGTGACCGGGAAGAAGGCGCTCCTCTCCGTCGAGCGATACGTCTTCGTCCACAAGGGCACCACCGTCGTACTGACCCTTTCCGGGGCCAAGGGCGCAGACAACGTCGACCCTTGGAAGACCGTCAGCAACTCGCTGACGTGGCTCGGATGATCGACACGCCCGTGCTGGAGGCGATCGACCTCTACCGCTTCTATCACGCCGGCGACGACGAGACCCTCGCTCTTCGAGGGGTGTCACTGCGGCTCTATCCGCGCGAGATCGTCGCCGTCACCGGACCATCCGGTTCGGGGAAATCGACATTGTTGGCGTGTCTTGCCGGCCTCGACGAGCCCGATGGTGGCACAGTCAAAGTCTCGGGCGAAACCATGTCGCGTCGGCCGGAGAACGAGCGCGCAGCCCTACGCGCCCGAACTCTCGGGATGCTCTTCCAGACCCACAACTTGCTCGACCACCTCAGCGTCGAGCAGAACATCGTCCTCGCGCAGCGTCTGGCGGGTCGTGTGGATCCCGTTCGGGTGAGCGCACTACTCGAGGAGGTCGGCCTGTCCGAGCGGGCCAAGGCGTCGCCTGCGTCGCTGTCGGGCGGGGAGTCCGCTCGCGCAGGACTGGCCGTTGCGCTGGCCAACGACCCGTTGGTGATCCTTGCCGACGAGCCGACCGGTGAACTGGACGAGGTCACTGCGCGACGCATCACCGAGCTGCTCCGCAAGCACGCCGACGCAGGGGCCGCAGTGCTGATCGTGACGCACAGCGCCAACGTCGCAGCCGACGCCGATCGCGAGATCAGCCTGATCGATGGTCAGGTCGCGTGATGTCCGCAGAACCCCTCGTTCGCATGCGCAACGTGGCCCGCACATTCGGCCACGGTCCGAGGGCGGTCGTCGCCGTTCACGGCATCACGTGCGACGTCATGCCGGGCGAGCAGATCGCACTGACCGGTCCCTCCGGATCGGGCAAGACGACGCTGATGCACTTGATCGCAGGGCTCGACCTTCCGACAACCGGTACCGTCGAATGGCCGGGCATCGGGTCACGCGCCCAGCTCCGGCCCGGACCCATCGCGATCGTGTTCCAGGCCCCAAGCCTGCTTCCACCACTGGACGTGCTCGAGAACGTCGCCCTGCCACTGCTTTTGCAGGGAGTCGACCGCGCTGTCGCGCGATCGGCTGCGATTGCTGCATTGGCCCGGCTCGGCCTGGAGAGCCTGACCAGCAAGCTCCCGGAGGAGCTGTCGGGTGGCCAGGCCCAACGCGTCGCGGCGGCGAGGGTGTTGGCCGGTCGGCCACGTCTGATCCTCGCCGACGAACCCACGGGCCAGCTCGATCACGTGAACGGTTCGATGGTCATCGACGCGCTCATCGAAGCGGCTGCAGTCAGCGGCGCCGCACTGATCGTCAACACGCATGATCGTCAGGTCGCCGATCGATTCGGAATCGCCTGGGCGATGAATTCCGGACGAGTCGAGCAGCGATCACTGGCGCATCGATGAACCGCCTGCTGACGTCCGTCCGGTTGCACAGGACGTGGCTTGCCGGCCTCGTTCGCCGACGTACCGGGCGCGTCGCGGCAACGGTCACCGGAATCGCACTCGCTGTTGCGCTGTTGGCGTCGCTCGGTGCCTTCTTGTCCGCCTCCAAGGCAACCATGACACGTCGAGCGATCGACACGGTTGCCGTGGACTGGCAGGTGGAGATTCAGCCCGGCGCCGACGCGGCCGCGGTCCGGTCCTCAGTCGTCGCCGACAGCCACGTCTCCGCGACCGAGATGGTCCTCTTCGCAACGACGAGTGGTCTCACGTCGTCGAAAGCAGCGACGACGCAGACGACCGGGAGCGGACAGGTCCTGGGAATCAGCGACACGTATCGAGCGACGTTCCCCAGCCAGTTCCGCGATCTCGTCGGTGCGACCAACGGCGTTCTCCTGTTCCAACAGACCGCAGCCAACCTGGGCGCAGCACCCGGTGACACGATCGAGATCGGTCGATCGGGGCTCCCGTCGGTCGCCGTCGTGGTGGCCGGAATCATCGACATCCCGCAAGCTGACTCACTGTTCCAGAAGGTCGGGGCACCGAGTGGATCCCAGGCCACGGCACCGCCGGACAATGTTCTCGTCGTGCCGACAGCGACCTGGCACACACTGTTCGACCCCGTGATCCAGACGCGTCCGGATCTGGTTCGTTCGCAGATCCACGTCCGCCTCGATCATCGGCTGCCGAATGATCCATCCGCGGCCTACAGCCAGACCGTCGGCCGGGCCCGCAATCTCGAGGCCGTCCTGGCCGGTACCGGACTCGTCGGTGACAACATCGGTGCCACACTCGCCGCAGCACGTGGCGATGCGCTCTATGCGCAGATTCTGTTCCTCTTCCTCGGCGCCCCCGGTGCGGTGCTGGCCGGTCTGCTCACGGCCACGGTTGCGGCTTCGGGGCGCGATCGCCGCCGCCGGGATCAAGCGCTGCTCCGAACGAGGGGCGCGACGACCCGCACGATGATCGGACTCGGAATCGCCGAGGCGGCGCTCGTCGGTGGCCTCGGTGGGGCAGCCGGCCTGGCGATCGCAGAACTGGTCGGCCACCTCGCGTTCGGCACGGGTCGGTTCGGTGCGACCCCCGCCGCAACCGCCGCATGGTCCGTGGCCGCCGTCGTCGTCGGCTTCGGGATTGCCGCGCTGGCAATCGCGGTTCCGACCCGACGCGATGCAGTGCAGGTGACCGTCGCGGCGGCGCGCCAGCCGATCGGTCGCCCAGCCGATCCGCGATGGATGCGCTTCGGTGTCGACTTCATCCTCCTCGCCGCCGCAGCCACCGTGTTCTGGTTGACGTCTCGGAACGGCTACCAACTGGTCCTGGCGATCGAGGGAGTGCCGACCATCTCCGTCAGCTACTGGGCGTTTGCCGGGCCGGCGTTGTTGTGGGTCGGCGCCGGCCTGCTCAGCTACCGGCTCACCGATCTCCTGCTGTCGCGAGGACGCCCGCTCGTCGCGTTCGGCCTGCGGCCACTCGCGGGCGGCCTCTCGGACACCATCGCCGCAAGCCTGCAGCGACAACGTCGCCTCGTCTCCCGGGGTGCAGCGCTTGTTGCGCTCACGGTCGGATTCGCCGCTTCGACCGCCGTGTTCAACGCCACATATCAACAACAGGCACAGATCGATGCTGTGCTCAGCAACGGCGCGGATGTCACCGTGACCACGTCGCCGGGCGCTTCGGTCTCGCCGGCGTCGAACATCGCTGCGGCGATCGCCGCGACCCCAGGCGTGCGCCACGTCGAGCAACTCCAGCATCGGTTCGCCTACGTCGGCGCGGATCTGCAGGACCTCTACGGCGTCAACGCCACGACCATCGCCGACGCCGGTCGGTTGCAGAACGCCTATTTCAAGGGTGGTACTGCTCATCAACTCATGGCGACACTCGCCGCGCGACCGGACAGTCTCCTCGTTTCGTCGGAGACTGTGCACGACTTCCAACTCCTGCCAGGTGACGCAATCACCCTGCGTCTGCAGAACGGGGTCACCAAGACGTACGTCAACGTGCCCTTCCACTACGTGGGAGTGGCCAAGGAGTTCCCGACAGCCCCCCATGACAGCTTCATGCTCGCCAACGCCACCTACATCAGCTCGATGACCGGGAACGCCTCGATCGGTTCGTTCCTCGTCGATACAGGAGGCCGCAACACCCTGGCGATCGCCGACGCACTGCGCGCAACCGTCGGGACGACAGCCAACGTCACCGACCTGATCAGCACACGACAGATCGTCGGCTCCAGCCTGACGGCGGTCGATCTCGGCGGTTTGACCACAGTCGAGCTCGGCTTTGCGCTCGCGCTCGCGGCGGCTGCAACGGGCCTCACGCTGTGGCTCGGTCTGGCCGAGCGCCGCCGCACCCTGGTCATCGCAACTGCACTCGGAGCGAACCACCGCCAGCTCGGTGGCTTCGTCTGGGCGGAGGCAGGCGTGGTGACCATCGCCGGCGTCGTCACCGGTGCAATCGGAGCCTGGGCGCTGTCGAACATGCTCGTCACGGTGCTGACCGGTGTGTTCGATCCCGCCCCGGAGTCGTTGGCGGTGCCGTGGCCATACCTGGCCGGGGTGCTCGCGATCTCGGCCGTCGCGACCGGCGCCGCAGCCGTCTCGGCACTACGGAGCGCGCGCTCACCGAGCGTCGAGTTGCTGAGGAGTCTGTGACATGACGCAACTCGATTCCGGTTCCAAACCAGACAAACACCCGCTCAACGGTGTGCGGTTGTCGATGCGATGGCTGGGCCTGCTCTGTCTGCCGGCCATCCTCGCCAGCCTCATTTCGTACACCAGTGCGTTGCAGAACTCCGGCAACACGACCGCCTTCGAGCAGTCCGTCGAATGGCTCAGAGGTCATCACTACGGCGACACCGTCTCGTGGGTCGAGCGGCTGTACTACTCGCACAACCAACCACCGAGGGGTGGAACGTTGGCCGGCGGACTGCCCGACGCGGTTTCGAACGCGACCACCACCACTCGAGTCCCAGGGGCGCCGGGAGCCGCCGTCGATCGCATCGTTCCCCTCGCTGGTCAACCCTTGGCGGGTGAGGGAGTCTGGCAACCGTACGGTGACGCGGCGAACGGTTCGGCGGCGATGCAGGTCGCCTACCTCCGACCCGACCAGGTGCACGGCACCGTGTTGGCAGCTGTTGTACGGATCGACCAGACAGCCGCGTCGTTCCAGCTGATCC
>JAYTRT010000476.1:0-4699 GCA_043746045.1 Actinomycetota bacterium
CATCGTCGCTGCGTCGCCGGTGACCGCGCCCTCGAACTCAGCGAGAGATCATGTCCGCACGTTCACGTATGTCCTCACATACACCCACGTGCGCCCCCGGACGGTTCTCGGGCGGGGTTCAAGGGCGGGGGTTTCGAGGCGGGGTTTCCGCGTGGGGTTTCCGCGTGGGGGTCTCAGGACGCGGCGAGAGCTGCAGCGAACGCTGCGTGCACGGCCGACGGTTCGACGTCGACGGCGACCGTCAGATCGGCAAGATCTGCAGCGGTGGGGGCCGGTGGGGAGAACAACCCGGCGTAGTTCTCCGGACGCCAGTGACGGTACAGAGCACTCTGGAAACGGGCGCCGTTCCGGGTGCGACGCTGACTGATCCCGATCACCTTGCGCCGGCCCTGCACCACTTCTCCCCCACCGAGTCCGGCGAAACAGACATGTCCTGACCAGGTCGTTCTCACGAACTGCCCTCGATGCACCGACAGGTCGGGCACACCGAGCGAGGCCAGCGCAAGCTGCCAGACATCGCCGAGCCACCACGCCGAACGGCTCACGTCGTCGGTCCATCGTTCGTCACCGGCCGGCAGCAGCACGTCGACCCACATCGCGTCGCCGGGTTGCAACAGCACGGCTCCCCCGCCGCTGCGCCGACGAACGACGTCGATGCCCCTGCGCGCGCATTCCGCTGTGTCGATCTGGTCGATCGGCTGCGACGATCCCAGGACGAGCGCGCTCGACCGCACCTCGAACCACCACACCGATGGTTCGATGTTGTCGGGCAACGGTCTTGCATGGAAGGCCGCCGGATCGCCGCTGTTGATCTCCACGTTCCACATTCGGCCAGCATGCCGTGCCGAGCGTCGCAACGAGCAGGGCTACGGGCAGAGGCTGCGAGAGGCAGCGCTACGAGGCAGCGGCGATGTACGGCTTCCATGCATCGGGGACGCGGCCGACGGACACGGTGACCCAGGCCTGCTCACGCGGTGCTCGCGGAATCCGGGCCAGCCGCATGTCGGCCTCGTCCGGCGTCCGGTCCCGCTTGTGCAGATTGCACGGGCGACAGGCAGCGGCCACGTTCTCCCATTCGTTCCGACCACCGCGTGAGCGTGGCATCACATGGTCGATCGAGTCGGCGTGACCGCCGCAGTACTGACAGCGATGCTCGTCACGCACGAACACGGCGCGACGCGACAGCGCCGTGCGACGGTGATACGGAACCTTGACCACGTATCTGAGACGGATCACCAGCGGATTCGGCAGGGCCAGGTTCTCCGAATGGATGTGGGTTCCGTCATCTTCGATGAGGTCCGCCTTGTCGGCCAGGATCAGGCACGCGGCGCGACGCGCGGGAACGACGCTGAGCGGCTCGAACGTTGCATTCAACACAAGCGCGCTCCGCATATCGTGACTCTACTGATGAAGCCGAGATCGAGCCGCGCAGTTACGCGTCACCTGTTGTCCCACTGCCGGCACCATTGCAGGTAGTTGATCACATCTGCGGCCACCGGCGGATGTTGCGCATCGCCGTACTGCGTCACCGATCGAAAATGCATGTATGCGGCGGGCGGGAGGGGCATGAACGGCCAGCGTCGGTACCAACCGGGTGCAGCGGTCCGGCGCATCTGGCGGATCGCAACGCGCCACAGGTCGGGTCTGCCGGCCACTGCCGATCCCACCCGGATCCAGCTCACGTCGATCCGCTCAGGGCCGCGGCTCTTTCGGCAGTCCGAGAACCATCTCGCCGATGATGTTGCGCTGGATCTGACTGGATCCCGCATAGATCGTTCCAGCGCGAGCGTTGAGGAAGACACCCTGCCACGATGCCGTGCTCAGGGGTTCGCCGCCGTCGTCGGTCTGGAATGCACTGGATGGCGGCCGACCTGTCGGAACGAGTCCGTCCGGACCCATGATGTCCATGGCCAGTTCGGAGACCACCCGGTGGTATTCGCTCCAGTACAGCTTGAAGATCGCGCCATCGGGCCCGGGTTGATGGCCCTTCATGAATTGGGTCAAGGTTCGCATCCCCAGATACCGCATGATCTGGACCTTGCTGTGGCACCATGCGAGTCGCTGGCGGATGAGGGGATCCTCGTCAGCCCCGCGGGACTTGGCCATGATCATCAACCGGTTCAGTTCGTCCTGGAAACGGATCGGGAAGGTCGCCGCCGCCTCGCCACGTTCGTACCCGAGCAGCGTCATCGCAACAGCCCAGCCGTTGTTCAGTCCCCCGACGACGTTCTCCTTCGGACAGACGGCGTCGGTGTAGAAGACCTCGTTGAACTCGCTCTCGCCGGAGATCATCTTGATCGGCCGAACCTCGATGCCCGGCTGACGCATGTCGACCAGCAAGAACGAGATGCCCTTGTGACGCGGCGCATCCGGGTCGGTCCTCGCCAGGGTGAAGACGTGGTCGGCCAAGTGACCCGCCGACGTCCAGATCTTCTGGCCGTTGAGCACCCATTGATCGCCGTCGAGCTCGGCCCGCAGCCCGAGGTTGGCGAGGTCAGAACCAGCGTTCGGCTCGCTGTAGCCCTGGCACCAGATGTCGTCGTTGGCGAGGATGCGCGGCAGGTAGTACTCCTTCTGCGCGTCGGTCCCCCACTGCAACAGGGTGTTGCCGAGCATCTGGATTCCGAAGGTGTCGTTGCTGCCACCGGTCGGAACACCGGCCTTGGCGAACTCCTCGGCGACGATCACCTGTTCCAGAGCGGAGAGCCCTCCTCCGCCGTATTCTGCCGGCCAGCCCGTCGCCAGATATCGGCCTTCGGCCAGGACCGCTCGCCACTCGGTGACGAACCGGCTGATCTCATCACCGTTGAGGTGGCCGATGCCCTGCCAATCGGTCGGCAGCTTTTCGGCGAGAAAGGCCTGGACCTTCTCGCGGTACGCCTCGGCCTCGGTGGAGTACGACGGATCCATGCGACGTACGTTACCGCGCGGCCGTCAGCTGCCGTTATTGGTTCAGGCCCCGACGCGCGACCGCCGCGGCACCGACCAGCGGGGCCAGCTCACCCAGGCCCGCGCGGCGGATCTCGAGACCCTCCGTGAACGACAGCCTCGCCCTCGAATTCACTTCGGCCTGGGCAGCTGCGATGAACGGCTCGCCGAACCCGAGGGCGACCGAGCCGCCGATGACAGCCAGCTTGAAGTCGACGACCGCTGCCAGCGAGGCCAGCGCACGACCGACGAGCAAGCCGGTGCGTTCGATGATCGGCTGTGGCGCGCGTTGTGGTGGACGGCCGGTTTCGGCTTCGATCGCCGGCCCACAGGCGTAGGCCTCGAGGCATCCATTGCCTCCGCAGGCGCACGGGCGTCCGTCCGGTTCGACGACGATGTGGCCGATGTGTCCGGCGTTGCCGAGCCGTCCCTGGAGAAGACGACCGTTCGACAGGATGCCGCCGCCGACTCCGGTACCGACGACGACGCCGACCATGTTCATTTCACCACGCCCGGCGCCGCACCAGGCCTCGCCGAGTGTCAACGCCTTCGCGTCGTTGTCGATGAAGCACGGTAGACCCGTCGTCTCGCTCAGGGCCCCGTTGAGATCGAAGTCGACGAGTGTCGGGATGTGCAGCGGAGACACAGTGGACGCACCTGACGAGGAATGATGATGTGGGCCCCCACATCCGGCACCGACGGCAACGAGCGGCGCAGGTGCAGCCGCGATGACGCGGCGGACCAGGCGTTCGAGCGCCGTCCAGACATCGCGCTGCGGAGTCGCGACACGATCGCGAACGACCACTTTGCCCTCGTCGTCGACGACCCCAGCGGCAAGCTTCGTACCCCCGATGTCGACGGCCAGGTACAGCGGTTCCACGTGGTCACCGTAGCGGTCTTGACATGTCACTGACACTCAACCACCGATCGAGACGTCTACCCTTGCGTGGGTGACGGCTACAACCACCACTCCGGTCCCGACCTTCGCATCGTTGTTCGGCGCGATCGTCGACAACGTCGCGAGGGTGATCCACGGCAAAGAAGCCGAGATCCAATTGGCGGTGGTGTGTCTGCTCGCGGAAGGTCACCTGCTGATCGAGGATGTTCCCGGGGTCGGCAAGACCAGCTTGGCCAAGGCGCTCGCGACGTCGCTCGAATGCACGTGGAAGCGGGTCCAGTTCACGCCCGATCTGCTGCCGACCGATCTGGTCGGCGTCAGCATCTACCAACGCTCGACCGAGACGTTCGACTTCCGCCCGGGTCCACTGTTCGCGAACATCGTGCTCGCCGACGAGATCAACCGAGCCTCGCCGAAAACTCAGTCTGCTCTCCTCGAGGCAATGGAGGAACGCCAGATTTCGGTCGAGGGCCGCACTCATCCGTTGAGCCCACCGTTCATGGTCATCGCGACACAGAATCCGGTCGAGCAGGAACGCACATATCGGCTGCCCGAGAGCCAGCTCGACCGCTTCCTGATCCGTCTTTCCCTCGGGTATCCGGCTCGCGCAGCGGAACTGTCCATACTCGACGCTCATGGTGCAACCGAGGCACTCGTCGATCTTCGTCCGGTGGTCACCACCGCCGAGGTTCTGGCGATGATCGATGCCGTACGCAGCGTGCATCTGGCCGATCCGTTGAAGGCCTATCTCGTCGATCTCGCCGAAGCTAGCCGGAAGCACGCCGGGATCACCCTCGGCATGTCGCCACGAGCCACGCTGCAACTGGCCCGGGCGACGAGGGCACAGGCCGCATCGAACGGTCGACAGTACGC
>JAYTRT010000477.1:0-14062 GCA_043746045.1 Actinomycetota bacterium
GTCGCCACCGCAACCGCCGCGGCAAGCACCACCGCTTCGACGACCGCGATCCGCAGCGCCAGCCGCGACCGGTCGAGCCAACGGCCGCGACGGACGTCGACCGCCACCAACTTGGCGGGAGTGCGCAACAAGAACGCGGTCAACGTAGCGATACCCACTGCGACACCAGCAGTCGACCAGGCGACGACCAGACCGAGCACCACCGGTTCCAGGGTTAGTCCCCAGCCGCCGTGCTCGCTCGGCATCGCCACCGCCCGCCAACCGGCACGCGCACCCACCTCGCGCTCAGCGTGGATCGCTGACATCACACCACCCCCATGGGAGCCGAGACCGGCATCGACTGCAGCACCCGGACCAGCTCGGTGCGCGCCTGAGTCCAGGCCACATGCACCACACACGGTTCCGCTGACAGGCAAGGTCGGTCCGCGACCACGCAGCGACCACCATCGGTCGCGCCGTCCACGGCCTCGATCACCTGCAACACATTGACCACCCCGACGCCGATCAGGCTCTGATAGCCGCCCGTCGGACCAGGATCCGACTGCACCCAGCCGGCGCGCACCAACGGCCCGAGCACCTGCGGCACGAACTTCACCGTCGTCCCCAAGCTCTCCGCCAGCGCCGACGCCTTCACACACTCCCCAGATTCGGTGAGCAGCGCCAACGCGCGAATCGCCAACTCCGCTCGCCGCGTGATCTCTAGTCGCACAGTGACAGACTCATTGATTCGGGGCGGGACGACCAGGGTCCAATGACCCGAATCGGTGCCGGCCGCCTCCACGAAGCTGCGAAACGATTGCCGACACGGCTCCTGTCGCTACCGTTCCCGCGATGAGTCGCAACCGGTGGATCGAGCTGACCGAGACCAACCCGGGCCATTCAGCCTGGTACATCGAGCGGTTCCGCACGATGGCCGCCAACGGTGACGATCTCGACGGCGAAGCACGCTTCATCGATGCCATGGTCCCCCGCCGCTCCAGAATCCTGGACGCCGGATGCGGGCCAGGACGCGTCGGCGCTTACTTGGCCCGTGTCGGCCACGACATCGTCGGCGTCGACATCGACCCGATCCTAATCGACGCCGCCCGGCAAGAGCATCCCGACCCGACGTGGCTCGTCGCCGATTTGGCTGAACTCGACCTCCCCAAGCTCGGTGTCGACGAACCATTCGACGCGATCGTCTGCGCCGGCAACGTCCTCACGTTTCTCGACCCCGATACCCGCCGACCGGTACTCGCGAACCTCGCTGCACACCTACGCCCCAACGGCCGCCTCGTCACCGGCTTCGGAGCACAGCGCGACTACCCCTTCGAGGAGTTCTTCAACGACGTCGAACACGCCGGCCTGGTCACCGAACTCAGCCTCACCTCCTGGGACGTGCGGCCACTCACACCGAAATCGAACTTTCTCGTCGCCGTCCTGTCGATCGCCAGGACTGCAGCCTGACCCGAAATTTTGACGACTCGCACTCGCGAAGGACCTGCAAGCAACGCCGCTCCGCACGAAGCAGAACCCGTACCACACCCCCGTCTCTTCCCACAGCGTTCCCAATCTCGTCGAGAAACTCGATCACCTGAGGTGCCTTCAGCGTCGACGGTTGCCGATCAGATCGTTTCCGACTTTCTAAATCTTGCTATCTACCTGGTGTTTCTTGTGCCCCCGGGAGGATTCGAACCTCCGACCTGCGATTTAGGAACCCTCCGCTCAGAACCCGCGTTCGACCAGCTCAGACCGGTCGGCGGGGTCGGGTTGGTTAGTGTCTTCCCAAGGCCTTCCCAAAACTGCGGGTCACTCGCAGTCAATGACGGTGAGATGGCTGGAGGTGATGTGTGATGAGCCGGCCGATGCAAGTCGTGAAGATCTACGGGGTCCAAGATCGGCGTTCGACCACGCAGGCGAAGCTGCCCTGGGTTGTCCGGTACACCATCGACGGCCGCCACCGCAGCAAGTCGTTCCGCACCCGGATTGAAGCCGACCGCTACCGCGGTCGCCGGCTCCAAGCGGTGCAGGACGGCGGACGTTTCGACGAATCCAGCGGCGAACCCGACGCATGGCAGAAGCCACTGTCCGATCTGCGTGTGCCTGAGTGGGCGCGACGTTGGCTCGCCGAGCAATGGTCCGAGTGGCAGCCACGCACCCGGACATCGGCGGCGGAAGCGCTCGCCCGGTTCGTCACGATCGCCGTCCGCGGTAGCGCGACCGCACCGGAGGAGTTGCGCGTCTACCTGTACACAGCCCTGACCCCGGGTTCGGAGACCGGTTGGGATGTCGGGCTGGAGCGGTGGATGGGCAAGCACTGCCTGGCGCTCGGGGAACTCGATCGTGAACGCGTCGCCGACATCGACCGCAAGCTCGCGCTCAAGCTCGACGGTTCGCAGATGGCGGCGAACACCGCCAACAGGATCCGCATCGTTGCCCGCGCCTGTGTCCAGTCGGCGATCTCCGCTGGTGCCGTGACTGCTGATGTGTGGCCGCAAAGGTCCAAGTCGCGCGCACGCCGCAAGGTCGCACGAACGAGACGAAGCGTTGACATCCGAACGTTGCCGGGCCCGGCGGTGATGGCCGCGGCGATCGACGCGATCGTCACCCAACAGCCCGGTAGCAAGACGTACAGGGTGATGACCGCTGTCGCCTACTACGCCGGGCTCCGACCATCCGAGGTCGTGATGCTCCGCGTCCGCTCCGTCGACCTCCCAACGAACGGTTGGGGGCGGCTGGATGTCACCGAAGCCGACATCTCCTTCGACGAACCCGGCGAACCCAAGACCGGACCCCGCACCGTTCCGATCCCGCCAGCGCTCGTCAACATCGTGCGCGAATGGATCGATGAGAACGGGCTCACGACGCCGGATCGGTTGCTGTTCCGCACCCGGAACGACACGATGCCGAGCGGTTCGAACTGGGCCCGAGCATGGCACCGCGCGCTCGAATCGGTCGGCCAGCCATCGCTGCGCGTCTACGACTGCCGACACGCCGCCGCGACCACCTGGCTCCGCGCCGGCATGCCCCTCGGTGAGACCGCACGCCGCCTCGGGCACTCCGTCGAAACACTCGTCTCCACCTACGTCGGCGCCCTCGACGACGAGCAACACATCGCCAACCAACGACTCGACACCTAGCTCCGCGCCTCAACGCCGGCCAACTATGTCGTGCCTAAGCACGGGAAATGTGATGAAAGAGAACCGGACGGACGTGACATTTGAAGCACGCTTGACCCAAGGTCGAGTGACGATCGCTGCCGAGACAGCTGAACAGGAACGCAGCGAGAAGTTGGGGTGTTGCAACAAACTCGTGCCGAAGGTGCGCTATATCGCAAACGGCGAGCTCGCTGCACCCGTTTCGGTCACGTCGCGAAGGGCGATCATCCGTCGCCGCCGTTCACGGCTGAGGCCGTGGCGGTGTGAGGACCTCGACGTCTACTCGTGCGAGGAGCTGCGCGATGAGCGGTGGCGCGTATTGGCGTTGGAGGGTGACGCCGTAGAAGTTCTCGTAGAGGTCGGGGACCACGGCGAGTTCGATCAGTCGGCCGGTGGCGAGTTCGTCCTGGGCGACGACGGTGGGCATCAGCGCTGCGCTTGCGGTGTCGCGGGCGAGGAGGCGGAGCAGCGCCATGTCGTCGACCTGAGCGCGGAGCCGGTAGCGGATGCCGAGTTGTTCGCACCGGGCGTCGAATGTGGTGCGCATCTCGTTGTCGCGTCCGGGGAGCAGCAGCGGGACGCGGTCGAGGTCGTCGGGAAATGCGAACGGCGCGAGATCGGGGTGGCCGACGAGGCTGACGGGTTGGCGGGCGATCCGGCGGCACCGCCATGGGTCGGTGGCGCTGGCGTGGACGCGCTGGTTACACAGGACGAGATCGATCGAATGGAGGCGCAGGCGTGCGAGCAGCTCGGGCAGGCTGCCCGAGACTAGTTCGAGCTCGACGTCGTCGCGGTTGAGGACGGGCCTGATGAAGTTCTCTTGGAAGTTGCGTGAGGCGGTGGCGACGGCTCCGATGCGCAGCACCTGGCGCTCCTCGCGTCGTCCTCCACCCAGCACTTCGACCAGCTCGATGCCCGACGCGAAGATGCCGTCGGCGTACCCGAGCGCGACCTGACCGGCCTCGGTGAGCGTGAGGGTGCGTCCGGTGCGATGGAAGAGCGGCTGTCCGAGATCGGTCTCGAGTTGTTTGATCTGGGCCGAGAGCGCTGATTGGGAAACGTGGAGCTGCCGGGCGGCGCGGGTGAGGTTGCCCTCTTTTGCGACGCTCCAGAAGTAGCGCAGATGATGGAAGTTGAGCTGCTGCACGACCTGCCAATCGTTCGTTTCAGACGAACAAAATGTACATCAACATGTATTGGACAGAACGACCGGTCGAGACAAGAGTTGAGCATCACCCGTCCACATCACCTCGAAGGCGTCGCCATGACTGCTCTGTCCGATCTCGTTCCGCTCCCGGACCTACCGCCGTGGTCGACCGTGCTCGCGCTGACCCCAGCGCTGCTTGCTGCCGTCGCGTCGGTGGCTGTGGGCCGGACGTCCGTGGCGACCTCGTGGCGTCTCGCCAAGGCGGCGACAGGTGTCATGGCGCTCGCAGTGATGGCGATCACCGTGCTCCGCATCGCAACCGGCCAGCATGCCAACGGGCTCGCGCGCATCGACAACGTCACGGTGGCGATGTTGGCGCTGATCTCCCTGGTGGCTGCCGTGGTGACGCGGTACTCGTCGGTGTACCTGCGTGGCGACGCGCACGAACGTCGGTACGCCAGTCGGTTGCTGGCAACCGTGGCTGCTGTGTCGGTGGTCGTCGTCGCCAACCAGCTGCTGGTGCTGATGGCGGCGTGGATGGCCACGAGCATCGCGCTGCACGGGTTGCTCACGTACTTCGGCGATCGGCCGGTGGCGGTCGCTGTGGCCCACAAGAAGTTCTTGTTGGCGCGCTGCGCCGATGCGTGCATGCTCGGGGCGACGGTCGCCTTCGGCACCGCGTTCTCCACGTTGCGGATCGACACCATCGTCGATCGTGCGGTCACGATACCGTCGCTGCCCGTCGCGGGTCGGGTGGGGATCATGCTGATCGCGCTGGCGGCGGTGTTGAAGTGTGCGCAGCTGCCCTTCCACGGGTGGTTAATCCAGGTGATGGAGGCACCGACGCCGGTGTCGGCGCTGCTCCACGCGGGCGTCGTGAACCTGGGTGGCGTGGTGCTGCTCCGGTTCGCCCCCGTGGTGGACCGTGCGACCGAGACCCGCGCGTTGCTGGTGATCGTCGGCGTCGTGACGGCCGTCGTTGCGTCGTTGGTGATGACGACGAGGGTGAGCGTCAAGGTGGCGTTGGCCTGGTCGACGTGCGCGCAGATGGGATTCATGCTGCTGCAGTGCGGGCTGGGCATCTGGCAGATGGCGATGCTGCACCTCCTCGCGCATTCGGTGTACAAGGCGTACGCGTTCCTCAGTGCAGGTGACACCGTGCGCCGCACGCAACGTGCACAGCTCGCCGCCACGGCCGCCGGTCCGGGAACTCGCGCCGTGGTCGCCGGAGCAGGAATCGCGATCGCCGCGACCGTCGCCGTCGGCGCGCTCTGGGCGCAGCTGCCGAGGACCGAGCCGCTGCCGGCCAGCGCCTGGGTGTTGCTGGGAGTCGTGGCGCTCGCGCTTGTCCCGTTGACGACGCCGTTCGGCGCGGGCGATCACCGGTCACTCATCGTGCGCGCGGCGATCGTGCCGCTGGCGTACCTGGCGCTGCACGACGTCTTCGGTCGGATCGTGCCGCACGCGCGGACGACGCCGACACTGCTGCTGGTGTTCGTGGCCATCGGATTCGTCGGCCTGTTCATCACCCAGGCCACCCTCCTCGTCGCACCGCACGCTCGAATCGCGCAGCGGGCGCACCCGTGGATCTACGCCGGGCTGTTCCTCGACGAATCCTTCACCCGGGTTGCGTTCGCTCTGTCGCCGCCACCCGCCGTACGGCCCCGCTGGGCACCGCTCCCTCAGCCACGGGTCACCATTGCGATCCCGAACACCGATCACCGTCTGCAACTCAGCGCCGAACGGAGTACGTCATGACAACCACCATCGGACCCAACTCACCCGGCCCCGTTCGTGACGCCGTCGACGCCGCATGCGACCGCGTCGCGCCGACGTGGCCACTCGACCGGTTCATCGCCGTCAACCCCTACTGGGGCTGGCGAGAACTGCCGATCGCCGAAGCTGCCGGACAGCTCGGTGCGCTCGCAGGCACGACCCTGACGATGCCCCGGTCCTGGTTCCGTGACGAGTGGGCCGCCGGCCGACTCGCCGAACACCATCTCGACGCCGTCGCAGCGCTCGGTGATCCCGACCTCGCCGGTGCCGCACGCGCCGTTGTGCACGATCGCGCCGAACCGGCGACGCCGGCGCTGACACAGCTGCCGCTCGTCACCGATGTCGTGGACGCGTCCCGCGGTTCCGCACCGGCGCCTGGCCGCACCTGGTCCGACGTCATCACGCACCAGATCGGTCAGCACTGCGCAGGCCACTTCGACGAGTGGCAGGCCACCTGGTCCCCCGGTCGCGAGCACGGCCTGTTCGACTCGTGGCGGGCGAGTCTCTCGGTCACCCACGGCTTCGGATGGCGCCACGGCAGCAGGTGGGCGCGTGCTCAGCTCGATTCGCTCCCGAGCGAACCGACCGCGGCGATCGCGGCGATCGTCGATGATCTCGGCATCGACGACGAAGCTTCCGGCCACTACCTGACCGCCGTGCTCGCCTCGGTCAACGGCTGGGCTGCGTGGTGCGCGTACCGGCGGTTCCAAGCTCGGCTGTACGACGTCGACGACGACGCGATCGTCGACCTGCTCGCCGTGAGGCTGGCCTGGGAATGGCTGCTGGCCTCCGACTCAGAGGCCCTCGCCGACGCCCTGGAGTCATGGGCCCACGCTTGGAGCCACACCGCTGCTGCGCTTGTCGACGCGACGTGCGAGTCACAGCGGGTCGATTGGGTGCTGCAGGCAGCCGCCGAGCGCACCTATCAGGACTCCGTGATCAGCGGTCTCGCCGACGGACAGCCGGTCGAGGGTGAGCCGGACGTCCAGGCGGTGTTCTGTATCGACGTACGCTCCGAGGTCTTCCGGCGCGCGCTCGAATCGACCGGCGATTCGATCCAGACGCGAGGCTTCGCAGGGTTCTTCGGGCTGCCGATCTCATACACGCCGGCAGGGTCCTCGCTCACCCGACCGCAACTGCCCGGGCTGCTCGCGCCCGTGCTCGACGTCAGCGATGTGGTCACCGACCGGCTCGGCCGCCGCGTCAACGTGGACCGCTCCGATGTGCTTGCCGAACGGCAACGCTGGGAGGCGTTCGGGCACCTGCCGTCGTCGGGGTTCTCGTTCGTCGAGACGATGGGTCTCGCCGGCGGCGCCAAGCTCGTGAAGCACAGCGTCCCGCATCAGCAACATCCCCCCAAGTGGGAATCCGACGGCCTCGGCGACGCCGTCCGGCTGCGGCCCCGGCTGGCCGTGATCGACGACGACCCCGCAGCAGCAGCGCTGCTCGCCCAGCGCGTGCTCACCGGCATGGGCATGCTCGAGGGCTTCGCTCCGATGGTAATGCTGTGCGGCCACGGGAGCCTCACCACGAACAACCCGCACGCGGCCGGTCTCGACTGTGGCGCATGCGGTGGGCAGACAGGCGAGGTGAACGCCCGGGTTCTCGCGGACCTGCTCAACGACACCGGCGTGCGCCGCGAGCTCAGCGGTCTCGGGGTCGACGTGCCGGCGTCGACCTGGTTCGTCGCTGCTCTGCACACCACGACCACCGATCAGGTCGAGTTGTTCGACACCGATCTCGCCCCCGCGTCGCATCGCGAACGCATCGACGAGCTCGAACATCAGCTCTGCGCAGCGGGCGACATCGCCCGTGCCGAACGCGCCGACTCGCTCGGTCTCGGACGTCTCGCCGCCTCGCCGCAGCGGCTGGAAAGGGCGATCGCGGCACGTGCGAACGACTGGTCGGAGGTTCAGCCCGAGTGGGGACTGGCCGGCAACGCTGCGTTCGTCGTCGCCCCCCGCTGGCGCACCCGACACGTCGATCTCCACGGCCGCTGCTTCCTCCACGACTACGACTGGACCTGCGACCACGACGTAGCGGTGCTGACGCTGATCATGACCGCACCAATGGTGGTCACGAACTGGATCAACCTGCAGTACCACGCGTCGACAGTCGACAACGGTCGCTACGGGAGCGGCAACAAGGTGCTCCACAACGTGGTCGGGGGCAACATCGGCGTGTTCGAAGGCAACGGTGGTGATCTCCGGATCGGGCTGCCCATCCAATCCCTCCACGACGGCAACACCCTGCGCCACCACCCGCTGCGGCTGTCGGTGTTCATCGAAGCGCCACGTGCCGCGATCGACGCCGTGATCGCATCCCAACCCGTCGTGCACGATCTCGTGTCCAACGAGTGGCTCAACCTGCTCCGCATCGAAACCTCCGACGGCACCGTCGAGGAGCGGTCAGCCCACGGCTGGATCGCACGCCATGCAGGCCCCGAACACCGGGGGCCATCGAGATGAGTCGCCTCGCCACGCCGCCCAGTGACGTCGCCGCGTCCCCCTACGCGGGCACCACTGCGACGTTGGCGACGAAGCACGACAAGCTGGGGTTGATCGCGCCCGCACTGCTCGAGACGCTCGGCATGACCGTCCGAGCGGCAGAGGTCGACACCAATCAGCTGGGCACCTTCACCGGTGACGTCTGCCGCCCAGGTGACGCGCTGCACACCGCAGTCGCCAAAGCCCGCCCCGGCATGCTCGCCACCGGATCCAGCCTCGGGACCGCCTCCGAAGGCACGTTCGGGCCGCTGCCCGCGCTGCCGTTCGTCACCGCAGCGACCGAGCTCGTCGTGCTCGTCGACGACCAACGCGGCACTGTCGTCGCCGAGACCGTCACCGACTTCACGGTGATCACCGTGGCAGCCGATGTGCGCCCCGGCAACGCGAGCGTCGACCTGCTCGTCCGCGCCCGATTTCCCGAACACGAGCTCATCGTGCGTCCGGCCGGGAGATCCGCGCAGCCCATCGTGAAAGGCATCCATGACCGGGCGGTCCCCGACCAGGCCATCCGAGACTGCGCCTCATCTTCGCCTCACGGGCTGGCCCGCGTCGAGACCGATCTCCGTGCGCACGACTGCCCGACGCGTCGCCCGGTCATCGCCGCCGCAGCGCAACGGTTGGCGGCGCGGCTGGCGACCGATTGCCCGGCATGCACCTGCACCGGCTGGGGCATCGTCCGCGTCGAACACGACCTTGCCTGCCGGCACTGTGGATGCACCGTGCTCGTTCCGAGAGCGGACGTGTTCGGGTGCGCTGCCTGTGCCACCGAAAGCACCGAACCACGACCCGGCGCAACGCCCGCCGATCCTCGCGAGTGCGAATGGTGCAACCCGTGAGCGGCCCGACGACATTCCCCGACGACCGGGCACCGTGCATCGTCGGCGTCGGACGCCAGACGTGGCGAACGAGCGACAACGATGCACCAGAGCCGCTCGACATGTGCGCCGAGGTCGCCCGCGCAGCCGAAGCCGACAGCGGCCGTGCGAACCTGCTGCAGTCGGTCGATTCAATCCACGCGGTGCACTGCGCGAGCTGGGCGTACGACGATCTCCCGGGGCGCATCGCCCAGCGGCTCGGTCTCGACATCGGGTTCTCGGAATTGTCGATGCTCGCCGGCACGTCGGGGCAGCGAATGATCACCCACGCCGCCGAACGACTGATGCGCGGGGAGTCCGAGACCGCACTCATCGTCGGCGCCGAGGCACTGGCAACCCGGAGGCGCCTCAACGCCGTCGGGGAGCAACCCACCTGGTCGCACCCGAGCCCCGAAGGTGCTCAGCCGGCGGTCGCTCTGTCCGAATGGACATCGCCGACCGAGTTTGCGCATGACATCGTGGCGCCGTCCCTGACGTTCGCGATGCTGGACTCTGCACGCCGCGCGGCCAGAGGCGTCGCACCGCACGAATACCGGGCCGCACAGGCCGAAACCTTCGATGCACTCAACGCCGTCGCGGCGCTGAACCCCCACGCCTGGTTGCCGACGCGTCGCCGCTCCGCCGAGATAGCGACGCCGACGAAGAAGAATCGGATCATCTCCTCGCCGTACACGAAGTACATGGTCGCGATCATGGACGTCGACATGGCTGCCGCCGTGATCCTGACCACGCATCGCCGTGCCGAGGAACTGCACATCCCCCACGATCAGAGGGTCTACCTGCGCGGCTGGAGCTTCGGCCGGGACTCGACCCACGTCGCCGAACGCCCGCACCTGAGCTCGTCACCGGCGATGGCCGAAGTCTCACGAGCCGCACTCCGACACGCCCGCCTCGGCTTCGACGAAATCGACCACTTCGATCTCTACAGCTGCTTCCCGGCATCGGTCAACTTCGCCACCGACGCGCTCGGCATCGACCCGCACGACCCTCGCGGGTTGACCGTGACCGGCGGCCTCCCGTACCACGGCGGTCCGTCGAGCAACTACACCACGCACGCCGTCGCCGAGATGGTCCACCGCCTGCGTGACAGCGCAGGACACGGCATCGTCTCCGGGGTCGGCATGCACATGACCAAGCACAGTTGGGCCGTCTACAGCAGCAGTCCCGGACCGGTGCAGATTCCCGACGGTCACACAATCCAGTGCCGGATCGACGTCCACCGAACATTCAACGTCAAGCAACAGCTCGATGCGTCTGCCCTCGGACGCATCGCTGCGTGCTCGACAACCTACGACCGCGACGGCACGCCCACAGTCGCAACTGCGATCGTCGACCTCGGCAACCGCGCACGCGCGTACGCGCGGACCATCGATCCGGACACGATCGCGCTCGTCGAGCACACCGAGGCGGTCGGCCTCCCAGTGCGGCTGCAACCAGCGGCCGCAAACCAACACACCTTCCATGCGCATGCCCAATGACCGTCGTCCTGTCGTGACCGGTGAACCCGGTGGGGCATCGAATCCGCCTGTTCCAATGCTCGACGGCATCAGAGTCCTCGACCTCTCCCTCCACGGCCCAGGTGCGCTGGCGGCACATCTCGTGGATTTCGGTGCGGAGGTCATCAAGATCGAGGCACCGTCGGGCGACTACGTGCGTGAGATGACGTGGCCCATCGTGGACGGAGTCTCGCTGATGCACCTGCGTGTCAACCGCGGCAAGAAATCGTTGGTGCTCGACCTGAAGACGCCCGAAGCAGCGGAGGTCCTCACCGAGCTCATCGCCAAGTCCGATGTGATCATCGAGGCGATGCGCCCCGGCTTCCTCGACAAGCGCGGCTTCACCAAGGAGCGCCTGGGAGAGATCAACCCGGCGATCGTCTTCTGCGCGATCAGCGGATACGGCGCGACCGGCCCGTACCGCGACCTACCGTCGCACGGCATCGCCTACGACACGTGGGCCGGCCAGATCAAGCCGATCGTTGACGACAAGGGCTTCACGCGGATGCCCGACCAGGCGAACATCGGCATCATCGCCGGGCCCGCGTTCGGCGCGATTTCCGTGCTGGCCGCGCTGGTCCGGGCGCGCACGACGGGCAAGGGCGCGCACATGGAGATCGCCCAGAGCGACGCGGCGGCGTACTTCGACTGGTACCGCATCGAGACCTACCGCGCCTACCAGCACGACGAGGACCTCGTCACGGGCAACAAGAGCGACGACCTCGAGCGTCGCGCCCCGGGCCTCGGTGGGATGTGGGAGGGCGTGCGCTACCAGATGTACGAGTGCGCCGACGGACACGTGCTGTTCATGGCCCGCGAGAACGCGTTCTGGAAGAACTTCTGCGTCGGCCTCGGCCGCGAGGACCTGTACGGTCAGTTCCCCGGCAGCAAGTACGCCGATCACGCTCGCGGCAACCTCGAGCTGCAGGCGATCCTGAGCGACATCTTCCGCACCAAGACGTCCCAGGAGTGGCTCGCCTTCGCGGGCGAGCACAACACGACGATCGCTCCGGTCAACACGCCTGGCACGGTGATCGAGGATCCTCAGTTCCAGGACCGATTCCGCTGGACCACCGTCAAGCAGACGGGCATCGAGCAGCTGCTGTTCCCGTTGCACACGGACGGCGAGGAGTCACCGATCCCGACGCAGGCGCCGACCGTCGGCGAGCACTCCGAGGACGTGCTGCGCCGCGTGCTCGGCTACGACGACGCGCAGATCGGTGCCCTGCGCGCCGCCGGCGCCACGAACTGAACCTGACTGATTCACAGGTTCATCACATGAGCGAACACCACCCGATCAACCCGGGCAGTGGCGCACACAATGAGTTGACAGGGCCGCCGCGTCTTGACCATCTTTCGCTCGCATGCTCGGCCAACGAACGGCATTCCTGTGGACAGCCCGGGCTCGGTAAGGATGCTGCTGACGGGGCTCCTACTGTGGCACCCGAAAACGCTGCGTCGATGCGATCTCGACGTTGCTCAAGCCTTGCGGGCAGCAGCAAGATCACATCGATCCTCTGCGCGATGAGGGCGAGTGCGCGCGGTCGATCTTTGACTGTCGATCGAACGAGCTCGTGAGTAGCCCTTCAGTGGGCAACTACCTGACACGATCGCCGCGCCCCCGGCCACGGTCTACCGCCGGTAATGGCGACTGGGGTCCGATCCCTGAGCAGGAAGCCCTCGCTCCCGTTCGCAGGGACCGGGCATGGACGTCGCTCATCGAGCTCCGGTGCGGCCGAGTCCGGCGGTGAGGTGGGTGATGAAGTCCGCGACGAGTCTGGGTTTGCGTCGTGTCGGCGAGGCGACGGCAATGACGCTCGGTTCGATGTCGTCGATCCGTACCCAGGCCACGTCGTGCCGACGGTAGGCGGCTGCGGCTGTTTCTGGGCGGAACGTGATGGCCGCTCAGGATGCGACGATCTCGAGCTTCTCGGCGCTGGTCACGACGGTTGCTCCGGTCGCGGGAGCCGTTCCATCTGGGTGTGGCGTGACCGTCCAGTAGTCGTCCCAGATGCCGCCGCGGCGGTGGCGGATGACTGGTTCGTCGGCGATGTCCGACATGGAGATGTTGTCCTTGGCGGCGAGTCTGTGGTCCGCTGACAGCAGGGCTCCCCGTGGTTCGGTGTAGAGGGTCTGGACGCGAAGTGCGGTGGAGTCGATCGGGAGACGCACCAGGGCCACGTCGACAATGCCGTCGCGGAGAGCTGTGGCCTGGTTGGTCCATTCGAGCTGCTGGATTTCGAATGCGGCATCGGGGTGTACGCGTGAGGTCTCGCGCACGGCGGCCGCTGGGGTGGTTCCGGCCATGAATCCGACGATGAGCGTCTATCGCGCCATCGATAGCCCGCATAACGCGCAACGCAGAACGCCAAGACAGCCGGACACGAATCCGCTCATATCAGGCGCATCGGGCGCGTTACGCGTCTGGTTACTGGGTGGGCCCTGAATTCTTGGAAGTAGTAGAAGGCCCGCTCGTTCGTGTCCGGCTCGATCGACGTGTAGCCGTGCCGATCGTAGAACCGTTGGGTGTCGATCTCAGCTTCGTCGACGACGTTGATCTCGATCGCTTCGATCCGGGTCTGTCTGGCGTGACGGTGAAGGAGATCGATGATCGCGGTGCCGATCCCTCGGTTGCGAAGCTGTGGTACGACGTACAGTTCGTCAAGCGACGCGACGCTTCCCTCGTACCAGACGTTCGCCCGAACTGTGAAGAGTCCCACGGCGACTGCTGGCTCGCCGGCGATGATCGCGAACAAGGACCTGCTGGCGAGCGATCACCGGAATAACCCGAGTACCGGTCGGTCAGGGCGAAGTCGAGGAGGACGTCAAGGCCGGCTCTGGAGCGCAGGTTCTGCTCGGTTCGCGTTTCCGAGGCGGGACAGATCGGCAGTTAGGCGCTGTTCGACCTCTGGTGGATCGCACCATTGTCGGGCGGACCGACGATGAACGGCAGACAACGAGCCAGGTACTCACTTTCAACGAATCGGCCGCTGCGATCACATGCAGGTCAAGTCCGTCATCGGCTGAGGATCCACGACAGGATAGTACGCGCGTTATAGTCTGTTGCGGTGGAGGTGACGGCTGAGGGACTCGCGCGATTCTTTGCGGTGGTGTTGCCGCACAT
>JAYTRT010000478.1:0-4693 GCA_043746045.1 Actinomycetota bacterium
CCGGCGTTCAGCGATCGACGGCGGCGGAGTGATGGTCAGTTCGGGAAAGAGCTTTGCGACCTCGGTGACGTTCGCGCCCTCGAGGAAGATGACCGCACCAGACGCCGCAGCTGCTTCGGTGAGCCCGATCTCGGACGGCGTGACGGCGGTGCGGCTCGGCGCGAACACGACGTGGTCGAATTGCAGGTCGGGCGTGCGCCGATCACCGAAGAACGCCATCGGATACCCGTCGACATCGGAGATCTGTTCCGGCACGGCGCGGTAGAGCAGTGTCGCGTGCCGCTCGCGTTCGAGGCGGTGCAGCGCCGCCTCGGCCAACGGCGACAGCAGCTCGGGGACCATCCCGCCGGCGGCCAACACCACGCCGGCGCCGGCGGCGGCGAGACGTGCAGTCAATTCGACGGCGCGGTCGGTGTATCCGATCACCAGAACGTCCTCGTCGGCGACGAACGACGGAAGTCGGTTGACGAGGACTCGCTCGCTGTTGACCGTGATCGTCGGCTTCCAGCCCTCCTCGCCGGCACGTTGGGCGACGACGCAGCAGCGCGCGGTGTATTCGTGTTTGGCCGTTCTGACGACGACGACCGCACCCTCGGGCGACACATCGACGGCCTCGGCCGGCTCGCCGTATCCGATGTCGAGTTGATGCTGACCGACCAGTTCGGGAAACGCGATCGCCGAACCGGATTCGAGGATTCGCACCCGCTGCAGTCCAGCGTTCTGCATGGCCACCGCAACGGACAGCCCTGCCGCATTCCCGCCGATGATCACCAGGTCGTACGCCGCGTCGCTCATGGTGGACGAATATAGGCGTCAGCGATCGTGGACGTGGAAGGCCGTCCTCGGAGAGTGGGCTTCGCCTTCACGCTGTTCGAGCGTGCCGAGGATCCTGGCCAAGGTCGCCCGGTCGGTGATCGACAGTTGACGCAACACAGCGGGAGGCGCACTCATCTCGTCCTGGATCGCCGTTGCCGCCCTTTTCCCGGCTGGCGTCAGCGCAATCTCCTTGACTCTCCGGTCGGTCGAACTTGCTTGGCGCACAGCGAGCCCAGCCTGTTCGAGCCGATCGACGATCGCAGTCACGTACGAAGCGTCGCAGACCATCCGGTCGGCGATGTCGCGCATTCGCATCGGACCGTCCACCAGCATCGTCAAGGCCATGCCGTGGGGAGGCGTCAGATCGTGCGATGAGATGACTCGGATGAACCCCTCGCGCTTGCTGAGGAACATGGGCATCAACATCGACCATGCCGAACGCAGCACTGCATCGTCGTCGGTTCGGCCAGTGCTCTTCGTCACGGAATGAACTCTAGCAATACTTCATTCTGATCGATAGTTGACACGAGCCAAGTATTCGCTATTCTTCAGACCATGCCCTCAACTGCGTCAGCATCTGCAGCCATCACCGCCGACGGCCTCGTCAAACACTTCGGTGACGTCCACGCGCTCGATGGCGTCTCGCTGGACGTTCCGAGGGGAACGGTGCTCGGACTGCTCGGACCGAACGGTGCCGGCAAGACAACGGTCGTCCGCATCCTGACCACCATCCTGCGACCGGACTCCGGGCGGGCGACGATCAACGGGCACGACGTTGTCGCCGACCCGAAAGCCGTGCGGCGCAGCATCGGTCTGGCCGGGCAGTACGCAGCGATCGACGAAAACCTGACCGGTCGCGAGAACCTGATTCTGATGGGTCGGCTGAACCACCTCTCCAAGGCTGCGGCAGCCGGACGAGCCGTCGAGTTGCTCGATCAATTCCAACTGACCGATGCCGGCAATCGACCGGCACGGACGTACTCGGGTGGCATGCGTCGACGTCTCGATCTGGGAGCCGCGCTGGTGACCCATCCGCCGGTTCTGCTGCTGGACGAACCCACCACCGGGCTCGATCCGGCCAGCCGTTCCGATCTGTGGGAGGTGATCGGCGGCCTCGTGGCCGATGGCACGACCGTTCTGTTGACCACGCAGTATCTGGAGGAAGCCGACCGGCTCGCTGACCGGATCATCGTGATCGACAAGGGTGTAGTCGCTGCCGAGGGCACTGCGGCCGAGCTCAAGGCCCGTCTCGGCGAGACAACGGTCGTGCTGAGCTTCGCCGACGCACGGTCGACGCAGCGGGCGGCCGAGCTGCTCGTCGACTTCGATGCATCGACCCTCGCGAACGACCCGAGCGCGTTGGCCATTCCACTGCGAGGTGGGCCGTCAACGGTGCGCACGGTGCTCAACCTGCTCGACTCGGCGTCGATCATCGCCGAACACATCGATCTCCACGAACCGACACTGGACGAAGTCTTCCTCAGCCTGACGGGAACAACAGCATGAGCTCCACGATGACGAACGTCGTCACCCCAACCGTTCGCCCGCTTCCGATGCCCGGCGACGGTGCGCTCTGGGCGGTTCGCGACACGTTGGCGATGACGTGGCGGAACCTGACGACCATCCGGCGCGTCCCGCAATTGCTCGTGTTCGCGATCATCCAGCCGACCATCTTCGTGCTGATGTTCCGCTACGTGTTCGGCGGGTCGATCAAGATTCCGGGCATCCCGTACGTGGACTACCTGATGCCAGGCATCTTCACTCAGACATGCGCGTTCGGCGCGATCAACACGGCGGTCGGCTTGGCCGAGGACAGGGGCAAGGGCCTGCTCGAGCGGATGCGATCGTTGCCGATGGCGCGATCCGCGGTGCTCGGCGGACGAGTCCTTGCCGACACCACGCGCAACGTCTTCGTGGTCCTGTTGATGCTCGCCATCGGATTCGCCGTGGGATTCCGCACCCACACCAACATCGTGATGGTCGCGCTCGGTGTGCTGATCCTCGTTCTGTTCGGATTCGCGCTGAGCTGGATCTTCGCCCTGATCGGTCTCTCCGTGCCCAACGGCGAGGCTGCCCAAGCGGCCGCCTTTCCGCTGCTGGCCCCACTGGTGTTCGCATCCAACGCGTTCGTCGATCCGGCGAAGATGCCCGGGTGGCTGCAGGGCTGGGCTCGGCACCAGCCCGTCAGCGCAGCTGCCGATGCGGTGCGATCGTGCATGGTGCTCGGCGGACCAACGTCGACGAAGGTGCTGACATCGATTGCCTGGTCGCTCGGGATCTCGATCGTGATTGCTCCGATCGCCGTGCGTCGTTACCGCCGGCTGTAGCCGTGTCAGTGGTCCGTGTCAGTGGTCCGTGTCAGTTGCAGCCTGATCGCGAAGTGTCTCGGCGAAGCGAATCGCGACGTAGCCCGAAAGGGGGGCCGCGACGATCGCGACGGCGGCGGCAAGCGGTCCGCGCTTGCGCCAGACGACAGCACCGAGCCCGAGCCAATCGATCACGAAGAGAACCGCGCACCCGAGCAGCTTGACGGTCGAACGGATGCTCTCGTCCTTCGGCAAGCGAGCCGCGAGTTTGACGATCTGGTACGGAACGAAGTGGATCACGGCGCCGACCAGCGCGACCGGAGCGGCGGCCAGCAGTGCTGGACTCGGCTCTGCGCGCAGCCGTGCCGGAAGGTTCCGCAATTCGAGTCTGCGGGTCACGGCCGCTGGCAGCGGAACCTCGAGGTGGTCGGGAGCGACCGCGAGCAGACCGTCGGTGATCGCAACTGTGCATGCACGCACAGCAGCACGTTCGTCGAACCCGGCCTCGTGGCGCCCATCCAGCCAGTGGTCGACGGGAATCGGATCACCGACGGTGATCACGGCGTGGGACCGGAACGTGGCTTTGGCGTCGTACGCCAACCCGACGGGAACGATGGACAGCCCGTTTGCCCCCTCTTCGACAGCGGTCAGAGCGATGCGCGCCGCTCCGGTTTTCAGCGGCTGCAGGGTGTCCAGATCGTGGCTGATCCCCTCCGGAAAAATTGCCACCATCGCTCCTTGGCCGAGCAGCCGTCGGCACTCGGCGAACGTCGCATCGTTGTGGGCAGCACGGTCGGCCTGGCCAGGTTTGGCGTCTTTGGCGCGGTAGACCGGAATCACCCCCGCCGACTTCAAGAACGGCTTCAGCGGAGCGATGTCGAACAGCGTTGCCTTCCCGAGGAAGCGAGGCCAGCGCGGCAACATCGCCATCAGCAAGATTCCGTCGACCAGACCGTTGCCATGGTTGGCGACGACGATCACGGGGCCCGTCTTCGGCATTAGCTCGGCGCCGTCGATGTTCACGCGCCGGAAGAACGTGTGGATCATCGCCGTCGCCAGCCCGCGAATCGCCCTGTGTGCCATGGCCGGAGCGTAATGGCACGGGCCCGACGGGCCGCCGAAGTGCCAGAATCGAGCAATGGGCACGCTGCACGAGACAATCACTCCTCCGGTTGCCGAGTGGATCGAACGCCAGCAGATGTTCTTCGTCGCAACTGCTCCGCTCGATCCCGATGGTCACGTCAACCTGTCGCCGAAGGGACTCGACACGCTGCGGATCCTCGACAGTGTCACAGTCGCCTACCTCGACCTGACCGGGAGTGGTGCCGAGACCGTCGCCCATGTTCGCGAGAACGGGCGGATCACGCTGATGTGGAGCGCGTTCGCCGGCCCGCCGCGGATCGTACGCATCCACGGTCGGGGCGAGGTCGCCGATCTGGACGACGCCCGTGTCGCCGGCAGGTTCGACGCAATGCCCGGAGCGCGGGCAGTCGTCATCGTCCATGCCGAACGGGTCAGCGACAGCTGTGGATACAGCGTTCCGCTCTACGAATACACGGGCCAGCGGACCA
>JAYTRT010000479.1:0-13988 GCA_043746045.1 Actinomycetota bacterium
GCCGGCCGGGGCCAACGCCCACTCCGGATGAGCTCTGTACAGATCGCTGTCCGGATTGACCATCTCCGGTTCGATCCAGATCCCGAACTGCATTCCGAGTGATCGAACGTGGTCGACGAGTGGAGCCAGACCCAGCGGATACACCTCGGGAGAGACATGCCAGTCGCCGAGCCCGCTCGTGTCATCACGGCGCGAGCCGAACCAGCCATCGTCCAGGACGAACCGTTCGATGCCGACGGCAGCAGCGGCTTCGGCGAGTTCGATCAATCGTTCTGTGTCGTGGTCGAAGTACACAGCCTCCCACGTGTTCAGCAGGACGGGACGCGGCGTGGCGATCGGGTGCCCGGACCGAACCGATCGATGGAAACCCCACGACGACTCGGTCAATCCAGCGGGCGAGTACGAACCGATCAACTGCGGCGTCGTGTAGGTCTCACCGGGGAGCAACGACATCTCGCCCGGATGGAACAGCTCGCCGAGTTGCACGTATCGGCGCCCGTCGGCCAGCACCTCGGCGAACAGCGAGTGATTGCCGCTCCAGGCAAGGTGCAGGCCCCACACCTCGCCCGACCATTCGCCGAAGCCAGGGGTGCCGGCGAAGAACAGGGGTACGTGATCGTGCGACGTGCGTCCGGAGCGGTTCTCGGCAACGATCGCACCGTGATCGAAAGCGGAGCGATACGGGTGCATCTCGCGCGTCCAGCGCCCGGTGAACCGCAACAACTCGCTGGCATGCGACGGCAGCGGCAGGGTCGTATCCAGACGGTCGAAGAGGTAGCGCTCGCTCGGATGGTCGTTGACGAGGGACATCTGAACCGTCAGTACGTCGCCGACCTCGATGTTCGTCACGATCCGCAGTGATGTGACCGGATCGACGGCCGTTGCGGTCAGCCGGTTGCCATGCTGTTCGTGCGAGTCGTAGGTGAACCGGGAGGCCCAGTCCCGACCCCCGCGCCGATGTCCAGCCAGACCAGGCCGTCCGGGAAAACCAGCGGCGTGCTCCGGTACGAGTGACAGCGGTGCCTCGATGTCCAACATGCCAGCAGGAATCGGTCGCGACGCGAGAACACGCGCCGCTGTGACATCGGCCGTCGAGCCGTGATCGAGATCGAGCTGAGCGCCCCAGTGGATGACCGTCGGGACGCCGGTCGCGAGATCGAGGAGCACGCTGCAGCGAGCTCCGACGAGATGGATCAACGTTGCAGGGCCCACCGGGGCACGGTACACGGCGGGGCATTGTGGCATGGTCTTGCAGGTGAGCATCGAGCGAGTGGACCAGCATCTCGGCACCGTCGTGCACGTGGTCGGGTCACGGCAGACACGTCCCAACCTTCCGACGTCGATGTGCCCGTTCTGTCCAGGTGGACTGGAGGCTCCGGACGACTACCAGGTGCGTTGGTTCGGCAACCGCTGGCCGGCGATGCCCGACGAGCGCTGCGAGGTCGTGCTGTACACGCCGAGGCACGACGCGACGTTCTGGTCGCTCGGTCGGACAGGCATCCGCCGGGTCGTCGACCTGTGGGCAGACCGAACTGTCGAGTTGGCCGCCCGCGACGACGTGGAATTCGTGCTCGTCTTCGAGAATCGCGGCGCGGAGGTGGGAGCCACCATCGGCCACCCGCACGGTCAGATCTACGCCTACGATCATGTGCCGTCACGGCCGCACCGGATCTTCGCGGCGGGGTGGAAGCCGGACTCGGATCCCGGCGAGCGCCTGGTGACCCGCGTCGGCGAGTGGTGCGCCTACGTTCCGTTCGCTCCGACATATCCGGTTGCGCTCACACTCGCGCCGCGTTCGCCGACCGGCAGCCTCGACGAGCTGTCGGACGACTCACGTGACGACCTCGCCGTGCTGTTGGCCGACGTGTTCGAACGGCTCGACCGTCTCTACGACCTGCCGCTGCCATACATGATGTGGGTGTTGCAGCGACCGTTCCCGTCGGTGCAGGCAAGCGCGGCGGCGGCCCAAGCGGGCACGGCCCGGTACACGGATCCGTGGCTACAGATCGAGATCGTCTCGCCGTGGCGCAGCGCAGAAGTACCCCGCTTCATCGCAGCGGCGGAGGTCTCGTGCGAGGAGTACTTCAACCCCGTGGAACCCGAGGAACTCGCCGCCCGGTTGCGGACGGTCGACGTCAGTCAGTCGGCCGAATAGGGCGCGAATGCCGGTGGGCGACGGTCCAGAAAGCTCTGCACGCCCTCTTGGAAATCGTCGCGGACGACCGACGCGTTCATCAACTCGATCGCGGTGGAGGTCGCCTCGTCGAGTGGTCGAACCGAGTCGCGCAGGATCTGTTGCTTGATGATCGACCAGCTCGTCGGGCAGGCGTTGACGGCCAGATCGGCGGCGTAGGCGAGGACGTGAGGCAGCAGATCATCGGGCTCGAGGGCTGCGTTGACGAGACCCATCGATGCCGCCTCCGCTCCGGTGATGACGCGCGCCGACAGCAGCAGGTCCATCGCGCGGGCGGTGCCGATCAGGCGGGGGAGTGTCCACGAAGTGCCGTATTCGGCAATCAGACCGCGACGGGCGAACGACGTCGTGAACTTGGCGGCATTCGACGTGAAACGGAGATCGCAGAACAGCGACAGCGAGAACCCGATCCCGGCCACAGCGCCATTGATCGAAGCGATGATCGGCTTCGGTGACGCCGCCAGCTCGTCGAGTCGGCGAATGCCCGTTGCCGGTCCCGCGCCGTCGGCCGGGTTGTCGCGGATCGCGTTGAGCGCCGTCATCGATGCGCCAGCGCAGAACCCTTTGCCGGCACCGGTGACGACGATGACTCGGACCCTCGGATCGGCGATCGCGGTGTCGAACGCGGAGAAGAACTCGACCGACATCTCGGCGTCCCAGGCGTTCAGCTGATCGGGACGATTGAGAGTGATCAGTGCGGTTCCGGGATCACGGAACTCGGAGAGGACGAGCGGCTCGGTCATCCGTCCGAAGGTAGTGCGTGTTCGACCGCATCGACCGGCTTCAAGGGCTGGTGTGGTTCGATGTCGACGTCGGAGGGCTCGACGGCAGCATCGTCGTCGAGGCCCTCGTCACCCGCCTCGTCGTCCGCCTCGTCGTGCGTCTCGTCGTGCGTGCTCACGTCCGCCTCGTCGTGCGTCTCGTCGTGCGTGCTCACGTCCGGAGCGGACTCGGGTGACGTCGGCTGGTCCGTGACAGCAGCGGCATCGGTGCCGCGGTTGCGCATGATCAGGAGGTACGCAGCGGCGCAGATGACAGCGGCGAGCGCGACCCACTGGTTCCAGCGCAGGCCGCCGACGTGGTGGGCGGTGTCGATCCGCAGACCCTCGACGAAGAAACGGATCACGCCGTAGCCGAGCACGTACATCGCAATCAACCGACCGGGACGGACCTTGAACCGTCGATCGATCCACAGCAAGACGGCAACCAGCACCAGATTGCTCAGCGATTCATACAGGAACGTCGGCTGAAAGACGGTGTGCGCGTACTCGGCTGTTGCGTACTTCTCGGCCGGCCCGGTGCGGTGCGCGAAATCGATCTCCAACCCCCACGGCAGCTTGGTCGGTCCGCCATACAGTTCTTGGTTCCAGTAGTTGCCCCAGCGGCCGACGGCCTGGGCCAGCGCGAGCGCAGGTGCCGCACAGTTGAGAGCCGTCCCGACGGGAATTCCCTTGCGCTTGATCATGTATGCGCCGACCGAAATGCCACCGATCAGGCCCCCGGGGATGCCGAGGCCACCCTTCCAGATCTGGGGGATCCGAGACAGGTTGTGCGCGTATTCAGCGGACCAGTCCGTGGCCACGCTGTACAGCCGGGAACCGATGACACCGGCGATGACGGCCCACACTGCGACCGAGTTGGCGTCGTCGCGTGTGCCGATGCCTTTTTCTTCGAAGCGCCGTCCCATCAACCACACGCCGAGTACGACACCCAGTGCGATCATCAACCCATAGGCGTGGATCTTCAGGGGACCGATGCTGAGCGTGCCGTTCGACGGGCTCGGAATGCTGGCGAACAGTGCGGTCATACCCGGCAGAGCGGTCATGAACTGGTGACGCGATGGGCGAACGCGACGGCCTCGGTGAAGATCAGTTCCTTGTCGAAGTCCTGAGTCGCGACGTGGTAACTGCGGTCGAGCGAAACCCGTTCGAGCGGACCTCCGTAGTGGGTCGCGAGGAATTCCGCCTGAGCGGGGTCGACGACGTGGTCCTGCGGCGAGTTGAGCAGCAGCAACGGCATCCTCAGTGACTCGTACGTGGTCTCCAGTTCGGCCAGTGCGTGGACGAAGTCGAGCAGGCACGGGAGCGGGGTTCCGGCGTAGGCGCTCTCGTGTGCGTCGGGGTCGGCGATGTCACTGCCGATGCCGTCCATCACGATGGTCCCCTCCGCGATCATCCCTTCCAGCATCGCCACGACTTCGGGCGCCTGCGGCTGGGTGGCCGGGTTGACACAGATGATGCCGGCGATCTCAGGATGTCGGCCGGCGAGCCACAACGTGATCGAGCCGCCCATGCTCAGGCCGGCGACGACGACGGCCCGACTGCGCGCCGCGATCCGTTGATAGGCCGCCTCCGCCTCGCCCGTCCATTGTGTCCAATCGGTGGTCAACATGTCTTCGACGGTCGTCCCGTGTCCGGGCAATCGTGGCATCTCGACGTTGTATCCGGCGGCAGCGAATGCCTCGGCCAGCCCCCGCATCGAACCTGGGTTGCCGGTGAAGCCGTGGACGACGAGCGCCCCCAGGTCGCCGTCAGTGGTGTGCGACCAGGCTTCTGCGCCGGGGATGAGGGTGTCTGTCATGGCTGAAGTTCTATCGCAATCAGCGGTACGGGTCATTGGCGCTGAGTGGGTTTTCCCACCACTCGGCCTCGTACCCCTCCTGCTGCCAGTCGGGAAACGGATAGATGCAGTTGACCGGGCAGACGGGAAGGCACTTGTCGCATCCGCTGCACAGTTCCGGAATGATGACGACGTCGATTCCGTGGTTGAAGATCGCACCGAAGTGCGACGGGCAGTGGCGCAGACAGGCATCGCAGTTGATGCACTCGAGCATCTCGATGCGCAGCGGGGGGTTCTTCCACTTCGGGTTTCGGGTCCGCTCCTCGATCCGTTGGTCCCGGGTCGCGCCGCTCATACCTGCTCCAGACGCATCAGGCGCAACCTTAGACTGGCCCGGCGTGAGCGCGTACCGATCGGCGAAACCCAGGTGAGGTCGGACCGACGTCGCCGCGCGAGCGGCCATCCTGTTCACCGTTCGAATGACCGTTCTGTCGAACGCTCGATCGAGCGGTCTGCGGTCACGGCACTCGTCCCGGTGCTGGCCCTGGTGCCTGTCTGGTTGTTGTCGCTGGCCATCTTCTGGCTGCCGACCAGGTTGTTCTGGAGGGTGCCGTTCTGGCTGTTCGCGACTGTTCACCTCGGTGCGATCGTGATCATGTTCTGGCGTCCGCTCCAGACGGTGCTCGTGATGCGGATGTTGGGAGCATCGCGTGCCACCCACGACGAAGCAGCGCGACTCGAACCAGCGTGGCGAAGCGTCGCCGACCGCCTCGACATCAAGACCAAGCGGTACGCCCTGGCCGTTCTGCCGAGCGACGATCTGAACGCGTTCGCCTGTGGCGGAAGCCTTCTGGTGATCACCTCGTACGCGATCGAGACGTTGCCACGCGACGAGATGACCGGTGTGTTGGCCCATGAGCTCGCTCATCATCTCGGCTTTCACACGGTCTCGCTGACCATGCGGCAGTGGTTGAGCCTGCCGATCTACCTGCTGGCCCAGGTCGGTTTCTTCCTGCAGAACGTGGCGACGGCGGCGACGCGCACGTTCGTCAGCCATTCGTCGGCATTGAGCGCGGTCGGCCGCTTGATCAGCGGTGTGCTGAATGTGATCGCGTGGGTGTTCCTGTCTGCTCTGCTGATCAGCAACCGCATCGCCGGACGGGCGGAGAGGAATTCTGAGTTCGAGGCCGATCGGCGCGCCGTGGCGATGGGCTTCGGTCGCGAACTGGCGACTGCCCTCCGCCGGGTCGACGCGGCGGATCGCAGCGAACGTTCGGCGACGCCGACCATTGCTGCACTGACGGTGGAGGAACGTGACCTCTGGGAGCGCCGACCGCGGCGACCCCGCAAACGGAACCGTGGCCTTTCGATGACCCACCCGTCGGCCCGCAGCCGAGTCGTGCGGATCGAGGCCCTCGTCCGTCACCGCGCCACGACGGCTCAGCGCCAACCCACCTGACTGAGCCGGACGGTTCGTGCCGGATCCGGCTCGTCAGCGCCGTCAGCGGCCAATTCCGATCGGCGCGACGACGGCCGAGAGCAGTCTGATCAGATCGGCGGGGGCAATCTCGATGTCGAGGCCGCGTTTGCCGCCGCTGACGAAGATCGTGTCGTAGAGCAGGCACATCTCGTCGATGGCCGTCGGCAGCAGCTTCTTCTGACCGAACGGGCTGATCCCGCCGACGACGTAGCCCGTGATGCGCTCGGCCACGACCGGGTCGCACATCTCGGCCCGTTTGGCGTGGACGGCGTTCGCCAGTTCTTTCAATGACAGCTGGCCACTGACGGGCACGATCCCCACAGCGATCGATTCGCCGTCGCGTTGACCGACGAGCTGCGCCAGCAATGTCTTGAAGACCTGATCGGGGTCGATGCCCAGCGCCTCGGCGGCGACCAGTCCGTAGTTCCGCGCGCCTGGTTCGTGATCGAACTCGTGGACCCGGAATTCGACGCCGGCAGATTGCAGTGACGCCGTTGCCGGCGTGCCTCCCTTCGAACGATCCTTGGTCACGGCTCTATGGTGCGCTGATGACCGCTGAATCGGCAACTGCGCAGTCCATGACAGCGTCGGCCCCACATCCGATGGACGACATCGGCATCATCGATCTGATGATCGGCTTTCCCAAGAAGAACGCCGCCGATCACTACAAGTTCCTCGACGGCGCCGTCAAGGACGCCGAGTCGAAGACCATGGCGATGCCAGCGCAGTACATGTTCAAAGGCGTCCCGACCGATGTCGGCGAGGATGCGGACACGATCCAGATGCTGCTCAGCGACATGGACCGCTGCGGCGTCGCTCGCGGCATGGTGCACATGGGTTCGGACGAGTCGATTCGTGCCCTGGCACAACACCCCGACCGCATCATTCCGTGTGTCGACGCCGACCCGACCGACATCACGGGCACGATCCGCCGGATCCGCACGGCGCATCGCGAGTGGGGCATCAAGGCGGTGACCACTTTCCCGTCCGGCTTCGTGCCTCAGGTGCCGGTCAACGACCGTGCCTACTATCCGATCTACGCGGAGTGCATCGACCTCGATCTGCCCATCATCGTCAACGCCGGTGTTCCCGGGCCACGGGTGCCGATGATGTGCCAGCACGTCGAGTTGTTCGACGACGTCTGCTACGACTTCCCGGAACTGCGGATCGTGATGCGCCACGGCGCCGAGCCATGGCAGGCCCTGGCGATCAAACTGATGCTGAAGTGGCCGGGCCTGTATTACATGACGAGTGCGTTCGCGCCGAAGCACTATCCGAAAGAGATCATCGACTACGCGAACACCCGTGGCATCAACAAAGTGATGTACGCCGGCTACTACCCGATGGGACTGTCGCTCGACCGGATCGTGAGCGAGTTGCACAATGTCGCGTTCCGCGATGAGGTCTGGCCGCGATTCCTGCGTGACAACGCGACGGACGTCTTCAAGCTCTAGACACTGCGCTACCGGAGGTTTTGCTGCACCCCCGAGGGGTGCGCAAAACCTCTGGTGCGCAAAGCCTCCGAGGGATTGGGGGGTCAGAGGACCGAGTTCGGGTCGCAGTTGCTGCCGCACACCGCAACCACGATGCGCTCGCCGTCCTCGGATCGATACGCACCCGATTGCAGGGCCGCCAGCGCCGTGGCGCCTCCGGGTTCGACCACGAGACGGAACGCGTCCCACAGCGACCGCTGCGCGGCGCGGATCGCATCGTCGCTGACCACCACAGCATCGTCGACGTAGTGGTCGACGATGGACCACGCGTACGCGCCGAGCGTGTTCGATCCGAGTGAGTCCGCGGCGACGCCCCCGACGGTCACGGGTGTCGGCTCGCCGGACAGACGGGCTGCGAAGAGGCAGCGACTCGCGCTCGGTTCGACGCTGATCACGCGACGGCGATCCTGCACCCACGCCGCCTGGCCGGCGATGAAACCGCCGCCACCCGTGGCGATCAACAACGTGTCGTAGTCACCGACCTGGTCGTCGAGCTCGATGCCCATCGTTCCCTGGCCGGCGATGACGGCCGGGTGTTCGAAGGGATGGATCGCCAACGCACCGGTGACCTGCTGGCGTTCGACGCTGGCCCGGTGGGCATCGTCGAAGAAGCCTTCAATGACGTTCACCGTCGCGCCCAAGCTCTCGATCCGCTCACGCTTGATCGGCGGACTGGTCGCCGGCATGAAGATCTCCGCCTGCATGCCGAGTTGCCGGGCGACGTACGCCACCGCCGTGCCGTGGTTGCCGCCGGACGCCGCAATCAGGCCGGCCGGGCCGATCTCGCCGGCCTCGGCGGCGATCAACACCCGGTTGAACGCACCACGGGGCTTGAACGAGCCGGCATGTTGCAGCAGTTCCAGCTTGAGGGTCACCGGATGGTCGAGGCCGAGCTCTCCGGCGAGGACATCGAGCACGGGTGTGAGCCGGACGTGCGGCCGGATGCGGTCCATCGCAGCCGCGATGTCGTCCGGCGAGACGGCGGGCACGGTAGAGGCGAGGCGGGTCACGAGCAGCGACCCTACTGGCGGCGGCTCGCGGTGGCTGGCAGCGGCTGGCAATGATGTTGGTACCGTGGCGAGCATGCCCGAAACGCCTTCATCAGCTGTTGGTACCACACCTGTCGACATCAAGCCGCGTAGCCGCGATGTCACCGATGGCATCCAGAAGGCGGCCGCTCGCGCGATGTTGCGCGCCGTCGGAATGACAGAGAACGATTGGGAAAAGCCGCAGGTGGCCATCGCCAACGCCTGGAACGAAGTGACTCCGTGCAACATGACCCTGCGCAAGTTGGCCGAAAGGGTCAAGGAGGGCGTGCGTGCTGCCGGCGGATTCCCGATGGAGTTCGGCACGATCACGGTCAGCGACGGCATCAGCATGGGCCACGAGGGGATGAAGGCCTCGCTCGTCAGCCGCGAGGTGATCACCGACTCGGTCGAGTGCGTGATGCACGCCGAGCGCCTCGACGGTTTCGTCGGCCTGGCCGGCTGCGACAAGAGCATCCCGGCGATGCTGATGGCGGCAGCCCGCCTCGATCTGGCCAGCGTGTTCGTCTACAACGGCAGCATCATGCCGGGCAACCACAACGGTGTCGCGCTCGATATCACCAGTGTGTTCGAAGCCATCGGAGCGTGTGCTCTGGGCAAGATCAGCGAGGACGAACTGACCGAGATCGAGCGCAAGGCATGCCCGGGCGAAGGGGCCTGCGGCGGCATGTTCACCGCGAACACGATGAGCTCCATCGCCGAGGCAATCGGAATGAGCCTGCCCGGCTCGGCCAGTCCGCCGGCCGTCGACCGTCGTCGCGAGGACGATGCGGTGCGCGCCGGAGAGGCGGTCGTCAACATGCTGCGACTCGGAATCACGCCGCGTCAGATCATGACGAAGAAAGCGTTCGAGAACGCGATTGCGGTGACCAGTGCATTGGGTGGCAGTACGAACGCCGTCCTGCACCTCCTGGCGATCGCCAACGAGGCCGGTGTTGCGCTCGAACTCGAGGATTTCAACCGGATCGCCGCCAAGGTGCCCCACATCGCCGATATGAAGCCGGGCGGAAAGTTCCACATGAGCGACCTGGATCGCGTCGGCGGCGTCCCGGTCGTCTTGAAGCATCTCCTCGACGCCGGGCTCCTGCACGGCGACT
The DNA here is from genome assembly GCA_043746045.1 of Actinomycetota bacterium. GTDB lineage: Bacteria > Actinomycetota > Acidimicrobiia > Acidimicrobiales > Ilumatobacteraceae > WLMZ01. Next base: position 9,870 of record JAYTRT010000479.1, read on the forward strand.
GCATGACCGTCACCGGCAAGACAATGGCGGAGAACCTCGCCGAGATCGACCCGCCGGCACCCGACGGTGTCGTCGTCTATCCACTCGATCAGCCGATCCATGCCGAAGGCGGGATCAACATCCTCACCGGCTCATTGGCCCCGAAGGGCTCGGTCGTCAAGGTTGCCGGCCTCAGTGCCGAACAAAAGCTGTTCGAGGGTCCGGCTCGGGTGTTCGAACGCGAGGACAGTGCGATGGCCGCCATTCTCGATGGATCGATCCAGCCGGGCACCGTGCTCGTGATCCGGTACGAAGGCCCCAAGGGCGGACCGGGCATGCGCGAGATGTTGGCGATCACGGGCGCGCTCAAGGGCGCAGGGCGCGGCGCGGACTGCGCACTCGTCACCGACGGCCGCTTCAGCGGTGGAACGTGGGGATTCTGCATCGGTCACGTCGCCCCCGAAGCCCTCGACGGTGGTCCGATCGCGTTCGTCGAGGACGGCGACCGGATCCGGGTGGACGTCCACAACTTCAGCCTCGACCTGCTCGTCTCCGACGAGGTGTTGGCGCAACGCAAGGTCGGCTGGCAGCCCCTGCGCAGCAGCTACACGTCCGGCGTTCTCGGCAAGTACGCAAAGCTCGTCCAAGGTGCCGAAACGGGAGCCATCACCAACACGCTGTAGGCGTCGGCGACGGCTCCCGATGTGTCGAGGCTGGGTGTTTCAGGCTGCGACGATCGAATCGAAACGCTTGCCCGCACCGGCCCAGTCGGTGATCTGCGTGAACGCCTTGGCCCACGAAACCTTGTCGTTGCGGTAGTCGACGTAGAACGCGTGCTCCCAGCCATCGGCTGCCAGCACCGGCGTGGCACCGAGCAACATCGCGCCGTCGTGGTTCTGAACTTGCACGATTTCGAGCTTGGCGGCCATTGGTTCCCACATCAGGAGTGCCCACCCGGACCCTTGGATCGTGGTCAGCGCAGCGGTGAATCGGGCCAGGTACTGATCGACCGAACCGAACGCAGCATCGATTGCGGCCGCGAGGGCACCGGACGGCTGCTGCTCGAACTCGGGTGACATGCTCTCCCAGAACAGCGTGTGCAAGGCGTGGCCACTCACGTTGAATCCGAGCGCCCGCTCCAGCCCGGCGACCTGCCACGCTTCGGCAGCGCCGAGCCGCTCCACCGTTTCGTTGGCCGCCTTCACGTAGGCAGCGTGGTGCTTGTCATGATGCAGCTCCATCGTCTCCTGCGAGAGGTGCGGTGCCAGGCTGTCGTAGGCGTATGGCAGGTCGGGAAGCGTGTAGTTCGCCATGAGTGTTGACTCCTCGGTTCGATGTGATTGACGAATTCGCCGATCTGGTGACGGATCGGCGTTCAGCGGCAGTATGCACGGCTTCGGTTGCGTTGAACGGTGAGAGACGTGTCACACGCGGGGCCTGCACCCACCGGTGCAGGCCCCGTGCGCTCAACTCTTCGGGCGGGTCACCGAGCGTCCGATGGCAGCCTTACCGACGCCGCCGCGACCGTTTGCCGAACCTTTGCGCATCGACGACTGGGCAGCACCGATCTCGGTCACTGCGCCGGCGTTCGACAGGCCTCCGGCGTAATCCTCGAGGTGCGACCGGACGAACCAGTGATACTGCTCGAGTTCGGCTGTCTGACCGATCAGCATGTCCTGGGTCACCGGGTCCGGCTTGTCGGTGTCGTCGATTGCTTTGCGATGATCCTCGATGACGCCGCGGTAGACGAGGTCCAGCGCGCCGAGATGGGCCTGCACATCGGCGCGGCCGAGGTCGTAGTCGTCCCAGGTGCGATGCTCGACGATGTAGCCGGGGAGACCGCTCGGCACTCCGCCGAGCGTCGCGCACCGCTCGGCGCACGTGTCGATCATGACCTGGACGCCCGCGTACTGCGGATCCAACATCAGGTGGACGCCGATGAACGACGGGCCGACTACGTTCCAGTGGATGTGCTTGAGGGTCAGGCTGAGGTCGATCAACGCGCTGAGCCGGTGCTGAAGGATGTCGACGACCGTCGCCCCGTCCTTGGTCGACATTCCCGGAGCGGTGAACGATGCGTTGCGGGTCGAAGACACCGCACCGTTGGTTCCGTCACTGCGGGCCCCGGAGCTCTTCGCTGAACTGTTCTTGCCGGTCCCGTTGGTGGACCCGTTGCGCGGCGCGACTTTCGTGGCCATGGTGATCATTCCTGTCTCTCTGATGTCTGTCTGATGTCTGTCCGACTCTGAAGTGCCTCTGTCGAAGTACCTCAACGGTGCCCCCGCACATCGCCGATGAAACGTGCTCGACCAGGACGTCGGCCGACCTCGATCAGACCAGTTCGCTGAGGTCCTCAGGGCTGATCTGGCCGCGCAGTTGCTCGAGACCGGCCTTCAGCAACCGACCGACGTGCACCTGGCTGGTGCCGACGTGTTCGGCGATCTCGGCCTGGCTCATCTGTTCGAAGAACCGGAGATAGAGAATCATCCGGCTCCGTCCCGGCAGGGTTTCCAGGAGCTGGCGGATCGCCGTCGCGTCGACGGCCCGTCCCAGTTCGCGGTCCTCCTGAGCCAGACCGCGATGTGACTCGGGTGCCTGCTCGCTGCCTCGCGGAGGCGCATCGAGCGACGACGTGCGGTAGGCGGCTGATGCCTCCATCGCCTCGAGAACGGTGTCGACACTCAGTTGCAGATGCTCGGCGATCTCGGCGGTCGTCGGCGACCTGCCGAGCTCGTGCTGTAGGTGCTCGATGCCCTTCGTGATCAACGGCTTGAGTTCCTTGGCGCTGCGTGGAACGCGCACGCTCCAGGTGTGGTCACGGAAATACCTGCGCACCTCGCCGACGACCGTCGGCATTGCGAAAGAAACGAAGTTCGTCCCCATCTCGGGGTCGAATCGGTCGGCCGCCTTGACCAGGCCGAGTGAAGCAACTTGGACCAGATCGTCGTAGGCCTCGCCACGCTGGTCGAAGCGTCGGGCGACCGTACGCGCGATCCATGCGTGCTCGACGATGATGTCGTCGCGTAGCCGCACGTCGCCGGTTTCGCGGAGGGTGCGAAAACGCTCACGCAGGGCTTCCTCGTCGTACGACGAGTTCGACGAGTTCATCTCAGGACGGCGAGTCGGAGCGGGCGTCTGTCGAAGCAACCGACGACAGGCGCTTGACGACGCGGATCATGATCGTGTCGCCGGTGGCCGCGACGTGGTGCTCATCGGCGACGGCGTCGAGTACGGCGGTGGCCAACGCGAGGTCGTTGCGCGCCAGATCAGTCACGCCGGATGGGGTACTCGCCTCCACGGAGAACTCCGTTGCGGTGGTCTCGAACCGAAGCGAGATCATCGCCCGACTGCCACTCTGGATCAGCACCGTGATCATCTCGCTGACCGCGATCTTGATGTCGTCGATGTCGTCGATGGTCATGTCGGCGAGCGACGCGATCGAACTCGCGGTCAGCCGGCCCACCCTGACCATCGTCGGAATCGGGGGCAGGCTGAGGGTGATCGGTCCTGATTCGGCCGTACCCGCGGTCGGTGCGATCGATGGTGAAACGGACGCGCTCATGCTTGGCTGGCCGCTTGCACGTCGAACTGATCGGTCGTTCCCGTGATGGTCAGCAGTCGCACGACGCCGGCCGACGGGCTGCGCAGCACGACGCGAGTCCCACGTGTCTCGGCTCGACGGCTCGCGGCGAGGAGGCTGCGCAGACCCGATGAATCGATGAACTCGACAGCGGCGAGATCGATGACGACGGGCTTCGCGTTCTCGACTCGTGTGATCGCTGCGTCGAGCAATGGACCGCCGGCGAGGTCGATGTCACCTGCGGCAATCACCGCCCCCTCATCGTCGAGCGAGACCCGAATTGACTCGTTCTTGCCGATTTCTTCCATGTGGTCGATCTCCGGGTTCCCATCGCTGAGCCCATGACGCCGAGGGTTTTCGGGCGTCGCGAGCAAGCCGCGCTGCGGCGGCTCGGGCCCGACATTACCCAGTGGCTCTGTTCGACAAACATCCGGCGCTGCGTCGGAGATCCGGCCCCGTGGTCGGCCACCGCCGACGCAAACGTCGATACGTGGACAAGTCGCCGCCGACTACAGTCTGCGGGGTGCTGCCCACCGTTCGACCCGGGTTTACGTACCTCT
>JAYTRT010000480.1:0-4656 GCA_043746045.1 Actinomycetota bacterium
CGACGATGTCGACGATCACGTCGATCGTTCCGGCATTGTCGAACATCGTGATCGCCCGGCTGCCGACAGGCCGGGTGTCGAGCAACCGACACGGCGCGATGGGCACCAATGACGACGGCGAGCCAGGGGGTGCAGCGGCGGTCACCAACTGTTGCCATCCTCGCAGGGAGCTGTCGAGCGCAACGGCGATACTCTTGGGCGTGAGCCAAATCGTCATCAGCGGCACGGGGCTGTACACACCTCCGGAGTCGATCAGCAATGCCGAACTCGTTGCGTCGTTGACGGTCGCCGTCGATTGCTGGAATCGTCAGCACGCCAAGGACATCGCGGCCGGGATCGAGCAGGCCCGGGCCACCCCACACGAGGACTTCATCCTCAAAGCGTCCGGGATCAAGTCGCGATACGTCGTCGACAAGGCCGGCGTGCTCGATCCTGAACGCCTCCGACCCAACCTCAAACTGCGCGGCGAGAACGAGCTCGGCATCCAGGCTGAGATGGCGCTCCCAGCTGTTCGACAGGCGCTGACGATGGCCGGCCGAGTGGGCTCGGACGTCGACGCGATCATCGTCGGCTGCTCCAACCTGCAACGCGCCTACCCCGCTGTGTCGATCGAGATCCAGAACGAGATCGGCGCCGGCGGTTGGGCCTACGACATGAACGTCGCCTGCTCATCGGCGACGTTCTCGATCCAGGCCGCTGTCGACGCGCTCCGCAACGGATCGGCGTCGTGCGTCGTGGTCGTCAACCCGGAAATCACATCGGGCCACAACAACTTCGAGCTGCGCGACTTCCACTTCATCTTCGGTGATGCGTGCACCGCTCTCGTGCTGGAGCGTGGTGACGATGCAGTGGTCGACGAATCGTGGGCGATCCTCGGCACGAAGTTGGCGACGCAGTTCTCGAACAACATCCGCAACGATGCCGGGTTCCTCAATCCGAGCGAGGTCGGCGAACGCGACCCGCACGATCTGGTCTTCCGCCAGCGCGGTCAGCAGGTGTTCCGGGAGGTGTGTCCGATGGTCTCCGCGCACATCACCGAGCATCTCGTTCAACTCGGGTTCGATCCGACCGGCGAAACCGGGCAGGGAGTCAAGCGGTTCTGGCTGCACCAGGCCAACCTGAAGATGAATCAGCTGATCGCCAAGGGCGTGCTCGGGCGCGTGCCCGACGAGACGGAGGCGCCTGTGATCCTCGACGAGTACGCCAACACCAGCTCGGCCGGTTCGATCATCGCCTTCCACCTCTATCGCTCCGACCTGCACGCAGGCGACGTCGGGGTGATCTGTTCGTTCGGTGCGGGCTACTCCGTCGGCAGCGTGATCGTCACCAAGATCGGCGGAGCATGACGGTCCGGCGGGTCTGACGGTCCGGCGCGCCTGACGGTCCGGCGGGTCTGACGATTCAGGCGGGCGGTGAACCGCCCATCAACCAACGGTCGACGGTGATCTGCCAGAGCGCGTCGTATGGGCCCTCGTCGTCGGGCTTGGTGATGTCCCACGCGAACTTTGCCGCGAACGCATCGACGACGGGCCGTGGGTACGGGCGGTGCAGAACGTCGACCGTGGCCACGGCGACGGCCGGTGCGTCGCCACTCTCCAGGCTGAACATGATGTGCGGGTTGGCGCGCACGTTCCGAGTCTTGACGTTCGACTCGAGCGTGCACACGTACGCCCGGCCATCGACCCACGCGAACCAGATCGGCGTCAGGTGTGGCGTGCCGTCGGGCCGGACCGTCGCCAGCCAGATGTTGCGTTCGGTCTGCAGTCGTTGGTCGAGTTCCATCAGGCGAGCGACCGGAACAGTTCGGCACTGAGGTGATGGGTCAACGGCTCGCCCACGGCTGCCATCCGCACGTCGTAGCGCAGGAGCGTGCCATCCGCCGACAACGTGAAGGTCCGCTCCACCGCATCGACCCGCTTGGCGGTCGACGTACCGACGATGGCCGTCGAGCGCATCGCCAGCACAGACCCTTCCACGGAGCCTTCGAAGGTTCCCTCCTGCACCTCGACCAGGCCCGTCGGGTGGGCGATCACGAACTCGATCGCCCCCGGAGTCGGCTGGCGCAGGTACCCGGTCTCGGCGTGCAACGGCCTCCCGTCGGCGGCGACTCGGGTCCGTTGGGAATACGCCAGGAACGGCTTGCCGACGTGGCCGAACGTGATGGTCTCGTCGTAGTCGAACGAGTCGATCGTCGGGTACTCGCCGTGTCCTCGCCCCGACCATGTCCCCACCAGCATCCGCAACGATTCGATCGATGGATGCAATGCAGGAACCGCTGTGGCTGTCGACTCTCCGGGCAGTGCAATCACGTCGTCAGCGTCGCGCGTCCATGAACGCCCCGCAACCGAACCGCGCCCGCACGAACGAACCGCGCCCGCACGAACCCCGCCCTCGGTGCGGCAATGAGTGGCCGGACCGCTCATTGCGGCTCCGAGGGCGCGGTTCGTGCCGCGAGTGTGTGGGCGAGTGGGTGAGCAGCGCGGCGGGATGATCGGGCGAAACAGGGCGGGCTCAGCCCGAGTAGCCGCTGGTGATCGGCAGGCGGCGATCCTTGCCGAACGCTTTGACACTGATCCTCACCCCTGGCGGGCATTGTCGGCGCTTGTACTCGCTGAGGTCGACCAGACGGGCGATGCGCCGAACGATTGCCTCGTCGAAGCCGGCGGCGACGATCTCGGTCGCCGTGCGGTCGTCCTCGACATATCGCTCGAGGATCGCGTCGAGCACTTCGTAGGGCGGCAACGATTGATCGTCGCGTTGATCGGGTCGAAGTTCGGCAGACGGTGGCTTGGTGATCACGGCTTCCGGAATCATCTCGCGACCGGCGCGGTCGTTGTAGTAGCGACACAGGTCGTAGACGCTCATCTTGAAGACGTCCTTGATCACCGCGTATCCGCCGACGCTGTCGCCGTAGATCGTGAAGTAGCCGACGGCCATCTCGCTCTTGTTGCCGGTGGTCAGCACCATCCAGCCGAACTTGTTCGACAGCGCCATCAGCGTCATGCCACGCACGCGACTCTGCAGGTTCTCCTCGGTCAGATCCGCAGCGCGACCTTCGAACGATGGTGCCAACATCTCGAGGTAGGAGGCGAACGCGGGCTCGATCGCAATCGTCCGGTAGTCGATGCCGAGGTTGTCGGCCAACGCCTTGGCGTCGTCCTTCGAGCCGTCGCTGCTGTAGCGCGACGGCATCGAAACACCGTGGACGTGATCGGCGCCGAGCGCGTCGACCGCGATGCACGCGACGATCGTCGAGTCGATTCCGCCGGACAGGCCGATCACGACGTCCGTGAAGTGGTTCTTCCTGACGTAGTCGCGTGTCGCCAGCACGAGCGCCTCGTGGACCTCGGCGACGGGCTCGAGCACCGGGGCGATCCGTTGCTCAGCCGGCGATGTCCGACGGACCGGCTCGTCAGTGATCACGACGACCGGAAGCAACTCGCCCGTTGCTCGGCCTCGCGGATCGAGCAAGCGCTTGCGATAGACGGAATCGACTTCGATGTCGACGTACAACATCTCCTCGGTGAACTGCGCCGCGCGCGCGAGGAGGTTCCCGTCGGCATCGAACACCATCGAGGCCCCGTCGAAGACCAGTTCGTCCTGACCCCCGACCTGATTGACGTAGACGAGTGCGCAGCTCGCGTCGGCGGCACGCGTCGCCAACATCCGTTCGCGGCCGGCGAGCTTGTCGCGGTGATACGGCGAGCCGTTGATGTTGATGTTGAGTTCAGCGCCGCCCGCAGCCTGGATCGCCAGCGGTCCGGTCGGGCTCCAGATGTCCTCGCAGATGCTGATGCCCACCTTGACGCCGCCGACGAGGTACAGCTCGAGCTGATCGCTGTCGTCGCCGGCCGTGAAGTATCGGGCTTCGTCGAACACCGCGTAGTTCGGCAGGAGCCGTTTGCGATACGTCCCTCGGATCTCACCGTCAGCGAGAACTGCCGCTGCGTTGTACAGGTCGCGATCACTGTCGACGAAGCCGACCACCGCGACACACCGACGGGTGCGCGCCGAAATGCTGGCAAGGATCTCCTTGTTGTCGGCGACGAAACCGGGTTTGAGGACGAGGTCTTCCGGCGGATATCCGGTGATCGACAGTTCGGGGAACGCGACGATGTCACAGCCGGCGGCCTCGGCGATGTCGTAGTGCTCGACGATCTTGGTGAAGTTGCCCTTGAGGTCGCCGACCGTCGGGTTGATCTGGGCCAGTGCGATCCGGAGCCGTGTCACACACAGAGGTTACCCACGGGCCTGATTGGCGTTGGCCCGTTCGCGCCGGCAGACTCAGCCTGGCCCGTCGAAGTAACCGGTGATGTCGACCACCAGATCTGTGCCGCCGGACGACGAGTAGCTGACGCCACCTCCGCCGCCGATCTTGGTCAAGCTCAGCGATGCGTGATCTTGGTTCGGTGCGGAGACATTGCCGTTGCTGGCCAGCGGACGCTGCTGATCACTCGGATAGGCAGTGACGTAGCCGGGCCCCACGCTCTTGGTCATCGTGATGTTCTGCGAGAGCGCAGCCGCCGAACGCGGAACGGGACCGGCGAGATTCAGTGTGCCGACACCATCCATCGCCAGCGACCCGAATCCTGTCGGTATCCGGGTGTCGACCTGTCGGGTCGGAGCCACGACGTGATAGAGACCTGCGGACGACGT
>JAYTRT010000481.1:0-4641 GCA_043746045.1 Actinomycetota bacterium
GCAGATCAAGGCGGCGGTCGGGTTCGGCGGAGGTCTGTTCAAGATCGCCAAGGCCGACGGGACCACCACCGACTCCACGACGTTGACCCTCGATCCCAAAGCGGCCCCAGCGCTGTTGAACCTGCACTTCGATCAGGGCGGCTGGAATGCAGTATCCGGGGACACGGTGTTGGTCCAACGCGACATCGCCAGCAAGGCCAAGTACACGGTGGGCAGCACCTTCGACGTCACCTTCCTCAACAAGACGAAGGCGACATTCACCGTCGGCGGCATCTACAGCGACAAGATCTTCGGCGACTACATCAGTGACCGGCAGGCATTCCTGAACAGCGGGCAACCGCCATTCGTGTTCCAGGTCGCCGCACTCTCGGCGCCGGGAGTCTCCAAAGCACAGTTGGACGCGGCGCTGAAACCAATCGCTGCTCAGTATCCGAGCGCCAAGGTGCAGAGCAAGAACCAGTTCATCGACCAACAGATCAGCAGCATTAACGGGATCATCGCCTTCATCTACGCCCTCCTTTTCATGTCGGTGTTCATCGCCGTGTTGGGCATCGTGCTGACGCTCCTTCTCGGCGTCTACGAACGGCGACGTGAACTGGGCCTGATGCGAGCCATCGGAACCACACGAGGTCAGATTCGGGGCAGCATCCGCTGGGAGGCCGTGATCACCGCCGTCCTCGGAGCGATGATGGGTGTCGGCCTCGGTCTCGCACTCGGCTGGATCGTGGTGACCGCATTGAAGGACCAAGGTCTGAACACGTTCAGCGTCGCCCCGGCTTCGCTGATCGCCTTCGCCGTCTTGGCTGTGGTCCTCGCCCTCGTCGCCGCACTGATGCCGTCTCGTCGCGCTGCTAAGGCGCCGATCCTGGAGGCGATCGCAACGACCTGAGCCTCGGGTCGACAACCCCGATACCGTCACCCGATGTTTCGTCTCGCCGTCAGGAACGTGACCGCCCGCTTCGGGCGCATCTTCCTGACGGCACTGGCGATCATCGTCAGCACCGCTTTCCTGTCCGGCACGTTCATCTTCCGTGACACCCTCGGCGCCAGTTTCGATGCGCTCTTCGCCAAGTCGTTCGACAAGGTCGACGTCTACGTGCAGTCGGCCAACTCGGTCGAAACGGCGTTCGGTTTCGAACGACGCGACGAGGAATCGATCGACGCGGTTGCCATCGCTGCTGCTGTGCCCGGGGTGAAAGACGCTCAGGCATTGGTCCAGAACGATGCAGTCGTCATCGCCAAGGACGGCAAACCAATCGAACGCACCAGCCGCTCCACGTCGGGCGGGACGATCAACACCGGCGACCTGTCGGTCTGGAAGATCGTCAGCGGTCGTCGGCCGTCCGGACCGGCCGAGGTTGTACTCGACAACCAGACGGCTGCCGACGGCAAGTACCGGATCGGTGATCAGGTCAAGGTCAACGCCGAAGCCGGATCACAGACGTTCAGGCTGGTCGGTATCGCCCAATACAACGACATCTCCACGCCAGGCGACGCGACGTGGGCGCTCTTCGACACAGACACGGCGATGAACTTCGTACTCAAGCCGGGCTTCATCGACGCCGTGCTGATCCAAGGCGACGGCACCCTCAGTGACACGGCACTCGCCGCCCGGGTCCAATCGGCCCTCGACCACGCGCAGGGTCATCAGATCAGCCAGGCACTGACCGGGGCCCAGATCATCGCTCAAAGTCAGACCGAGATCCAGAAGGGACTCGGCTTCTTCACGATCTTCCTGTCGATCTTCTCGTTCATCGCGCTCGGCGTCGGCTGCTTCGTGATCTACAACGTCTTCTCGATCACCGCCGCCCAACGCCGTCGCGAGAACGCGCTCCTGCGCGCGATCGGTGCCAGCCGTCGACAGGTGACCCGGGTGATGTTGGCCGAAGCGATCGCTGTTGGTCTGCTCGGGTCGATTGTCGGCCTCGTTGCAGGCGCCGGTCTGGCGGTCGGCATCCAACATCTGCTCAACACGTTCGGCTTCGGCGTGCCGACCCGAAGCCTGTCGGTCACGACGAGCACCATCGTGATCACGATGGTCGCCGGCATGTCGACCACTCTGCTGGCGGCGATCGTCCCGGCGATCTCGGCCGGGCGGATCGCTCCCGTCGCGGCGATGAACGAGTCGGCCTTCGAACGAACCCGCACGAACCGGGGTCGGATCGCAGCGGCCGGCATCTTCGTCCTGCTCGGGATCGGCTCGATCGGCGCCGTGCTCGGCGGTGCCGATTCGATCCTGCTCGGCGTCGCCGTCGTGTGCATCTTCGTCGGCGTCCTGTTGCTCGGACCGTTGATGGCCAACCCGATCGCACGATTTCTCGGAGCGCCCGTCCAACGCATGCGTGGCATCGCCGGATCAATGGCGCGGGGCAACGTGCAGCGCAACCCACGTCGAACCGCTCGGACTGCTGCACCGGTACTGATCGGGGTGGCCCTCGTGACCGGAGCGAGCGTGTTCGCGGCGTCGATCAAACAACAGCTACGGGACACGATCGGCAAACAGTTCCACGGCGACTTCGTGATCAACTCGACGAACGGCGGATCGCTCAGTTTCAGCCAGGTGTTCATCGACGAATTGAACACGTTGCCCGAGGTCGGCAAGGCGACAGGTCTCGGTTTTGCTTCTCTGCAGGACGCCGACAGCGGTAAGGCGATCTTCGCGACGACCATCAATCCGGCAACGGCGGACGGATTGCTCGACTACGCCTTCACTCAAGGGTCGTTCGCCGACCTCACCGTCGACGGCCTGCTCGTCAGCACCGGCGAGGCCAGCCGTAAGCACCTCGCTCTCGGGTCGCGAGTCGCATTGCGGGTCGGCGGAAAGGACGTCACCGTCACGGTCGAAGGTATCTATGCATCCAGCGATCTGGCCCAGGCTCGCGTCGTCGATCGCGATCTCCTGAACGGCTCATCGGTCAGTAACCAAGCCGGCTTCGTGTTCATGACGAAGGCGCCGGGGGTCTCGGACGCCTCGTTCCGCGCAGCCGTCGACACCAAGATCCACAGCTACGGAATCGGCACGCTGCAGGATCGCAACCAGTTCATCAACGGCCGGAGCGACATCGTCGATCGCAGCCTGTCGTTCGTCTACGGCCTCCTTGCGCTGTCCGTGATCATCGCCATCTTCGGCATCGTCTTGACAATGTTGCTGGCGGTCTACGAGCGACGCCGTGAGATCGGGCTGCTGCGAGCCGTCGGGATGACTCGCGCCCAGGTCCGCACGACGGTTCGTTGGGAGAGCGTGCTCACATCGCTCTACGGAGCAATCGTCGGCGTCGTGCTCGGACTCGTGCTCGGCTACGTGATCATCGTCGCACTGAAGGATCAGGGGCTCACCACGTACTCGGTTCCCACCAGCGCGATCGGGGTGATCGTGCTGTCGGCATTCGTGATCGGTGTGCTCGCTGCGGTCATTCCTGCCTGGCGTGCAACCAGGCAGGACATCCTCCAAGCGATTTCCGCCGACGCCTGAACCGACGTCCGGCTGGCCCCTTCTCCGTAGGCTCACGGCCATGATCGATCTCGATGATCCGGGCGCAGCGGTGCTGCAGTTCCTCACCGATCGGCACCTCGCGACGCTGACGACCCAGCGCGCGAACGGCAGCCAGCACGTGGTTCCGGTCGGCTTCAGCTACTCACCGATCGATCACCTCGTTCGTGTGATCACATTCGCTCCGTCGGTCAAAGCGCGCAATGCCGCTCGAGGCGGACGGGCCGCGGTCTGCCAGATCGACGGTGGACGATGGCTGACGCTCGAAGGAGCAGTGCGCCTCGTCACGGACGCAGCCGGCGTCGCGGCTGCCGTCGAGGGATACGCTGCGCGATACCGACAGCCGAAAGAGCGGGTCGACCGGGTCGCGATCGAGATCCAGGTCGACAGGATCATGGGCCGGGCTTGAGAAGAGGACGAGATCGATGGTGGAGCACGCCGATACGACGCTGTTGCAGAAGTTGGGCATCAGGGAGGGCACGCGTATGACCGCGGTCAACGCGCCCGCCGACTTCCGTACGAACCTCGGCGAATTGCCCCTCGCCGTCGAGTGGGCGAACCGGGTTCGGCCGCCGCTCGATCTGATCGTCGCTTTCCACACCCGGCGAGCGACGATGGTCGCCAATTGGAAGACGCTGACCGCAGCGGTGCAACCCGACGGCGCGATCTGGATTGCCTGGCCGAAGAAGATCAGCGGCGTGGCCACCGACCTCACCGATGATCTGCTGCGCGAAGATCTGCTCAAATCCGGTTGGGTCGACAACAAGGTCTGCGCGATCGACGAGACCTACACGGCGCTGCGTTTCGTACTGCGCAAGGAAAACCGCCGCAAGAAGACCCCGACCGCCGCCAAGCCTGCGAAATTACGCAAGACACGCCCGGGTTCGCACCGCTGACGCCCGATTGTCCTGTCACATTGTGAATTCGTGACGTCGCCGCGCTCGATTGCTCTGTGGTCCCGGTCGACTGGATCGGATCGCGAAGGGCTGCGTCACGGTTCGTGGAACTCCACCAGCCCGACAGCCAGCCCCGACCATCACGCGACGACGAACTCCGGGCTCGCCGCTACCCGGCGTTCCCGGACAACGCCGACGGCACCCACAGTGTGATCGGGAACCTCCCCGACGCTGACGCGTGGACCGTCGAGAGGG
>JAYTRT010000482.1:0-4586 GCA_043746045.1 Actinomycetota bacterium
TCGACCATGCCATCGGCTTCTTTGAGCTTCTCGATGTTGCCCCAGGCACGCTCGTACTGCGCACGCTTCTTGGACAGCAGGAGGCGACCCTCTTTGTCCTCTTTCTGGAGGACGAGTGCTTCGACCTTCTCGCCGAGCTTGACGATGTCGTTTGGATTGACGTCGTTGCGGATGCTCAGCTCGCGGGCGAGGATGACGCCCTCGCTCTTGTAGCCGATGTCGAGTAGCACTTCGTCGCGGTCGATCTTGACCACGGTGCCGTAGACGAGCTGGCCGTCTTCGACTTCGACGAGGGTGCCGGCGATTGCATCGGCGAATGACATGCCGAGATCGTCGGAGATGACCTGGCGGGGGGTGTAATTACCCTCTTCGTCGAACGTGCCAAAGACAGAAGAGGTGAGAGTCGTATCGGACAAAAGGTATATCTCTTTCAGAGGACGGGAGCAGGAAGGAATGCACCGTAGGCGTCGCGGACTTGCGGCGCGTTGCGATGCTACCAGTACACCGCCTCGACGTCACCCGCCGGATCGGCCATCTTCACGGGTGGCGAGCACCAGGAACTCGGGGGTTTCAGTCGTCGGCGGGTCGTCTCCGTAGGCGCCTGGCTCGACGCTGCTGATCCTGTCGACTCGTAACCCGGCCGCGGCGAACAGGAGGCGGAGCTCCCTCGGTGTGTAGCACCCGGTCCACAGCGACACCTCGCGAGCGATTCCGGACTGGTTCTTGATCTCGGTGCGCTCGTGGCTGACGCCGGAGTCGGCGTCGAACTCCGCGTGTTCGTGATACTTGACGACGAAATAGCTGCTGAAGGCACTGAGCGCGACTCGGCCGCCGGGCTCGATGGCGCGGGCCATTCCGCCGAGCACCACGCCGTCGTCACCGTTGGCCGTCATCAGTCCGAACGCACCCTGGCAGAGACAGATCGCTGCGTCGAATTCCGCGTCGAAACGCATCGATCGTGCGTCGACCCGTTCGAACTTAGCCATCGGTCCAGCCGTTGATCGGGCGATGTCGATGAACGTCTGGCTGATGTCGATGCCGTGCACGGCGATACCGCGAGCCGCCAGCGAGAGAGCGTGACGCCCGGGCCCGCAGCCGACGTCGAGGACGCGCATCCCTGGTTCCAGTGCGAGCGAGTCGATCAAGAACGTGATCTCCTGCTCGGTGCCCTTGGTGAACGAGTAGCGCAGATACGCCGAACCCATGTGATCGGCGAGCGCCTCGAACCAATGCTGGTGGTCGGGACTGGTCTCCGCTTCGCTTCGACTGCTCCCTCCCTGCGCCTTGTCGCTGGCGCTCCCGGCGTCGCGCTGGCGGTCGGGACTGGTCTCCGCTCCGCTTCGACTGCTGGGCTCCACCTCGGTGCCGCGTTCAGCCCTTGGCCGCGGCCCAGGTGTCGCCCCAGCTGACGTTGACCTCGAGCGGGACGTCGAGGTGGGCCGCTTGCCGCATGATGTCGATGATCAGTGGCCCGACGATCTCGCGCTCGCTCACCGGCACCTCGACGATCACCTCGTCGTGTACCTGCAGGATCACCCGGCTCTCGAAACCGCCGGCCTCGAGGGCCGCGTCGATACGGACCAGGGCCACCTTGAAGATGTCCGCAGCGAGGCCCTGGATACCGGCGTTCATCGCCTGGCGTTCGCCGGCCTGGCGGATCCGGAAGTTCGAATTGCTCAGCTCGGGAATCGGCCGACGGCGACCGAACAACGTCTCGGTGTAGCCACGCATACGGGCTTCTTTCACCGTGGCGTCCATGTAGGCGCGCACCCTGGGAAAGGCAACGAAGTACGCGTCGAGGACGACCGACGCCTCATCGGTCGGAATGCTCAACCGCTGGCCGAGACCGTAGGCCTCCATTCCGTACGCCAATCCGTAGGACACCATCTTCGCCTTTGCTCGCTGATCGAGCTTGACGTCGCCGGGCGCGACACCGAACACTCGCGCAGCCGTGGCGTTGTGGATGTCCTGACCGAGTTCGAATGCCTCGATCAGCCCGGGGTCACCGGCCAGGTGGGCGATGCAGCGCAGCTCGATCTGGTTGTAGTCGGCCACCATCAAGGTGCAACCGGGTCCCGGCACGAAGCACTGACGGAAGGCTCTGCCCTCTTCGGAACGGACTGGAATGTTGTGCAGGTTGGGCTGATCACTGCTCAGCCGACCGGTGCGTGCAACCGTCTGATTGAAGGTTGCGTGAATCCGTCCGTCTGCGGCGACTTCGCTGAGGAGTGCTTCGCCATAGGTGCTGCGCAACTTCTCGACCTCTCGGAACTGCAGCAGCGGAACAATGAACTCCGGCCATTCGTCGCGCAGTTTCTCGAGGGTCGCGGCGTCGGTCGAGAAACCGGTCTTGGTCTTCTTCGCCGGTGCCAAGCCGCGTTCTGTGTACAAGATCTCGCGGAGCTGCACCGGCGAGTTGATGTTGAACGGTCGCCCGACGACTTCCTGCAGCACGACGCTCAGCCGTTGCACCTCGGTGGCCAACCGGTCGCTGAGCCGCTGCAGCTCGATCCGGTCGACAGCGATACCAACGTGCTCCATCTTGGCGAGGATGCGCACGAGCGGGTTCTCGATGGTGGCGTACAGCTCGGACATGCCCTGCTTGTCGAGCGCGTCCTGCAGCGCGTCGGCCAGGTGCGAGATGGCCAACGCCTCACGGCCGGCACGCGTGGCATCGTCGATACCGCTCTCGCCGAAGTCGAGCTGGCCCTTGGCTTCCGGCTCGTCCGGCGGGAATCGGAATGCGGTGTACTTCTCGACGAGGTCGGCAACGGCGTAGCGCGACTCGGCCGGGTCGATCAGATACGCGCCGATCGCGGTGTCGAGTTGCAGACCCTGCAACTCCTCGCCGTGGTCGAGCATCCACCGCATCAGGGCCTTGATGTTGTGACCTCGCACGTTCGTGAGGTTCGCCATCGCCGCTGCCATGTCCGGCTGCAACAGATGGTCGGCGTGGATCCACAGACATTCGCCGCCGGTGAGATCAGTGACAATCGCGACCCCGATCAGTTCACTACGCCCCGACTCCCCGACCCACCGCGCCGCGATGTCGACCTTCGGCAGAAGAGCGATCACGGCAGCGCTCTCCTCCGATGACGCGCTGATCGAAACTTCCGCCTCGAGCACCTCGCCGGTCGATGCCGCAGTGCTGGCGACGCCGACCCCGCCCAGCGCTTCGTTCAGACGGTTGAGCAGGCTGCGGAACTCGAGGAAGTCGAACAACCGGTTGACCTCGGCCTGATCCGGCGTGAAGCCGAGGGCATCGAAATCGACCTCGATCGGAGCGTTGCAGTCGACGATCATCAGCTGATGGTTCTGACGGGCACGTTGCTCGAACTCGATCAACGAGGCCTTCAACTTCGGGGTGTTCTTGTCGACGTTGGCGAAGATCCCGTCCAAGCCGCCATAGGTCTGGATCAACTTCGCAGCTGTCTTCTCGCCGACGCCCGGAACACCCGGAAGGTTGTCGCTCGTGTCGCCACGCAGCGCCGCGTACTCCGGGTACTGCGCGGGCGTGACACCGGTCTTGTCGAGGATGCCGGCCTCGTCGTACAGCGCGTAGTCGCTGACCCCCCGACGGTTGTACAACACCTTCACAGACGGATCGCTGACGAGCTGATACGCATCCCGGTCACCGGTGACGATGATGCTCTCGTCGCCGCGTTCGCTGGCCATCCTGGCGACAGTGCCGATCAGATCGTCGGCCTCGAACCCGGTGAGCTCGATGGCCGTCACGCCCAGCGCCTGCAGGACCTCGCGAACGAGTCCCATTTGTTGGCGGAGGATGTCCGGCGCGGCCTCGCGCTGGGCCTTGTACTCGGGGTTGGTGAAATGGCGGAACGTCGGCTCGGGACGATCGAAGGCAACCAGGATGCCGTCCGGCTTGTGGTCCTTGACGAGGTTGATGAACATCGACGTGAAGCCGAAAACGGCGTTGGTGACCTGCCCACTGGCAGTGGCCATGTCCGTCGGCAACGCGAAGAACGCCCGATATGTCAACGAGTTGCCGTCGAGGATGAGCAGCTTGGCCACGAAGGTTTGCTACTCGCCGGCGCCGGAGGTGGTGTCCGGTGTGGTGTCGCGGTTGGCGATCGGAGGTCGAAGCGTGCCGGCGATGACTCGCTCGGCGACATCGCGCATTCGGCCGCGCTCGCTCATCGCCGTGCGCTGCAAGAACGTGAACGACTCCTGTTCCTTCAAACCGCACTCATCGGAGAGGATCCCCTTTGCGCGGTCGATCAGCTTGCGCGATTCCAGCTGCTCCTCGAGCGCATCGACCTCGCCGCTCAACGTCTGCAGCTCGCGGAACCGGCCGATCGCAACTTCGATCGCCGGGATCAGATCGCTTTTCTGGTATGGCTTGACGAGATACGCAAGGGCCCCCGAATCACGGGCCTGCTCGATGATCTCGCGTTGACTGAACGCCGTCAGGATCAGTACGCCGCACAGCCGCTCGGCGTTGATCACCGCGGCGGCCTCGAGGCCGTCCATGCCCGGCATCTTGATGTCGAGAATGGCCAGGTCCGGCTTCAACTCGCGCACCAACTCGACGGCCTTGTCGCCGCGGCCGGTCTCGCCGACAACGT
>JAYTRT010000483.1:0-13781 GCA_043746045.1 Actinomycetota bacterium
ACGACGAACTGCGCACCCGCATCGGCCTCGCCGGGCGGCAGCGTGTGGTCGAGCGTTGGAGTTGGACGCACTGCGCGAAGTTGACCGTCGATCAATATCGCGAGGTGCTGGCGATGCCCGACAACGTGGCCAAGTTACGCAGGAACGGCCGCCTCACGCCGGGCCGGGCGAGCTGACCCATGCTGACCATTCGCTTCGATCAACTCGGTTTGCAGCCCGGCGACCTCGTCCTCGACGTCGGCGCCGGTTTCGGCCGCCACTGCTTCGAGGTCGCTCGACGCGGCGGGCGCGTCGTCGCCCTCGACTACGCGGCCGACGAGGTCGTCAGCACGCGGGCAACGCTCGGTGCGATGGTCGACGCCGGCGAGATTCCGATCGATCGCTACGTCGGTGTGCTGCAGGGCGACGCGACGAGACTGTCGTTCCCTGACAACACGTTCGACCGGGTGATCACGAGCGAGGTCCTGGAACACATCCAGAACGATGTCGGCGCGATCGCCGAGATGGTCCGCGTGCTGAAGCCCGGCGGAACGTTCGCCGGAACAGTACCGACATGGTTTCCGGAGAAGATCAACTGGATGCTCAGCGACGAGTACCACGCGCCGAAATCAGTCGGCGGCCACGTCCGCATCTACTCCGAGACCGAGCTCAAGGCCAAGCTTCGTTCCGCCGGTCTGCACGTCACGGGCAGTCACCATGCCCACGCCCTGCATTCGCCCTACTGGTGGCTGAAGTGCGCCGTTGGTCCCCGTCGCGAGGACAGCAAGTCCGTCAACGCATACAAGAAGTTCCTCGAGTGGGACATCATCAGGGGACCCCGTTCCACCCGTCTCGCCGAGAAGGTGCTCAGTCCGGTGATGGGCAAGAGTCTGGCCGTCTACGGCACCAAGCCGAAGCCGGCGCTCGGTTCAACTCGGTCGGCCGCGACCGTGCACACTCCGATGGCCGACGCGGTGGTTGGATGAGTCGCCTTCCGGATCTCGAGGGCGTTCTCTCGTCGGAGGAAGTGCACCGGACTGCCGAGTCGATCGCGTCGCTGCAATTGCCGTCCGGCATGATCCCCTGGTTCGAAGGCGGACACTGCGATCCGTGGAACCACGTCGAGACGGCGATGGCGCTCGATGTCGCTGGGCTGCACGGCCATGCCGAACTCGCCTACGAGTGGCTCGTCGACATGCAGCGCGATGAGGGCGCCTGGAACAACTATTACCTCCCGGACGGCAGCGTCGAGGACATCAAGCTCGACTCGAACGTGTGCGCCTATGTCGCCACCGGCGTCTGGCACCACTGGCTGTGCACCTGGGATCGCGCGTTCGTCGATCATCTCTGGCCGACGGTCGAGCGGGCGCTCGACTGGGTGCTGTCGCTGCGACGGCACGACGGCACCATCCTGTGGGCGGTCGAACCGGATGCGAAGCCGTGGAACTACGCGCTCCTCACGGGATCGAGCAGCATCATGCATTCGCTGCAGTGCGGTGCCAAGTTGGCCGACGTGATCAACGAGCCTCGGCCCGAATGGACCGAAGCAGCCGCAGCGTTGGCCGAGGTCATTGCCGCCAGGTCGGACACGGCGTTCGAACCGAAGACCCGCTGGGCGATGGACTGGTACTACCCCGTGCTCACCGGCGCGATGACCGGCGAACAGGCCAAGGCGCGGATGACCGACGGATGGGAGGCATTCGCGATGGAGGGACGCGGCATCCGCTGCGTCAGCGACGAGCCGTGGATCACGGCATCCGAGACCGCCGAATGTTCGCTGTCGTTCGCTGCGATCGGCGACATCGCGACCGCCACAGATCTGCTGTTCTGGACCCGGGCTCATCGGTGCGACGACGGTGCGTACAGCACCGGTATCGTGTATCCGTCGCAAGAGCGTTTTCCCAGTGGAGAACGTTCGGCCTACACCGGCGCAGCGGTCATCCTCGCCGCAGATGCGATCTGCAATGCGTCGGCCGCGAGCCGGCTGTTCGTGCCGTCGCTGCTCGCCGACTGACCTCGCCGCGTACAGAACTGGACCCCGCGTGACTGCATCTTCCAACCCTCGGTTTCCGTCCACGGCCGAACTCGCCGAACAGTCCGCTGTGCACCTCGCCGGATGCTTCGCTGCGCTGTTGCGTCCGGCTGTCGCTACAGAGTTCAGCGCCAGGTCGCCGATCACCGGCGAGGTGCTCGGAACCATCGACCGGGCGGCGGGCCTCACTGTCGACGATGCGGTCGAACGCGCCACCGGGGCCTACCAGTCATGGCGAACCACCCCGGCGCCGCGCCGTGCGGAGGTGATCCGCCATCTCGCAAACCTGCTCCGTGAACGCGCCCAGCACCTGGCCTGGCTGGTCACCCTCGAGGCGGGAAAGATCCACAGCGAGGCGCTGGGCGAAGTGCAGGAGATGATCGACATCTGCGACTTCGCCGTCGGCCTCAGCCGCAGCATGGGTGGACGCACGTTGTCGTCGGAACGCCCGGGCCATCGCCTGATGGAGACGTGGCATCCGATCGGTCCGGTCGGCGTGATCAGCGCGTTCAACTTTCCGGTCGCGGTATGGAGTTGGAACACGGCGGTCGCGCTCGTCTGCGGCAACCCCGTGATCTGGAAGCCGAGCAACCTCACCCCGCTCACGGCGCTGGCCTGTCAGGGTCTCTTCGACGAAGCAGCTCGCCGAGCCGGCGCGCCGAAGCACCTGAATCAGGTCGTGCTCGGCGGCGGCGAGATCGGTGCCGCGCTGGCCGCGCACCCCGGCATTCCGTTGATCAGCGCGACCGGATCGACAGCGATGGGCGCACGGGTCGGGCCTGTCGTGGCTGCACGTTTCGGCCGATCGATCCTGGAACTCGGCGGCAACAACGCAGCCATCATCGCCCCGTCTGCCGACGCCGATCTGGCCGTCCGGGGCATCACGTTCTCGGCCGCCGGCACCGCCGGCCAGCGTTGCACCACCTTGCGCCGAGTGATCGTGCACTCCAGCCGCCACGATGAGCTCGTCGAGCGTCTGGCGACTGCGTACGCAACGCTGCCGGTCGGCAACCCGTTCGAACCGTCGACGCTGGTGGGGCCGCTGATCGACATCGGAGCGTTCGACACGATGTCGGCCGCATCGGCAGCCGCCGTGGCCGACGGCGGGACCCGCATCGTCGGAGGCGAGCGGATGTTCGTTGCCGAGGCACCCAACGCCGCGTACACACGACCGAGCATCATCACGATGCCGGCGCAGACCGAGACCGTCGCCACCGAGACCTTCGCACCACTGCTGTACGTGATGAGTTACACCGACTTCGACCAAGCGATCGCGATGCAGAACGCCGTGCCGCAGGGTCTGGCCAGCAGCATCTTCACCACCGACCTCCGCGAGGCCGAACGGTTCTGCGCCGCCGACGGCAGTGACTGCGGCATCGCCAATGTGAACATCGGCCCGTCGGGCGCCGAGATCGGCGGTGCGTTCGGGGGCGAGAAGGCCACCGGCGGCGGGCGCGAGAGCGGCAGTGATTCGTGGAAGGCGTACATGCGCCGAGCCACCAACACGGTCAACTACTCGAACGACCTTCCCCTCGCTCAAGGCGTCGAGTTCGTCTGACGTGCGAGACCGTCGGCGCTGGTCTCACGAAGGCGTCGGTCCGGGGGCGGCGCCGGATGAACTCGACGTCGATCTGGGCTGTGGTGATGTTCTGGCGGCACGAAGCGCGCCCTCGGAGTGAATCCGCGCTGCCGAGACGCTCGAACTCGCACCGAGGGCGCGGATCGTGCCGATCCCGGCACGATCCCGGCCAGTCAGGCGATACAGCGCAGGACGCGCAACGAACCCGTCGATGACGTGAGCTCGAAGCGCCCACTGGCCAGCGCCGGCAGGAAGATCTGCTCGTACGGGGGCCGACCGCCGTCAGCGGGATTCGGGAACACGTCGTGAATCGCGAGCGAGCCGCCGACCGCGACGTGCGGCGTCCAACCTTCGAAATCGGCCTGGGCCGGTTCGATCCCGTGTCCACCATCGATGAACAGGAAGGCGAGCGGGCCGCCCCACGAGCGGGCGACGGTCGGCGACTGGCCGACCATCGCGACCACGAAATCCTCCACACCCGCGTCATGGACCGCTGCGCGAAAGAGCGGCAGTGTGTCCATCTTGCCGATGCGTTGGTCGACCACCGTTGGATCGTGGTGGTCCCACCCGGCCTGGTTTTCCTCCGAGCCGCGGTGATGATCGACCGCGAACACGACCGTCGAGCATTCCCGAGCCGCACCGCCGAGCCAGATGGTGGAGCGCCCGCAGTACGAACCGACTTCCAGGAACGGTAGACCGGGACAGGCCGTGCCGGCATCGACGGCGGCCGCGAACAACGCATCGCCTTCTTCCGGGGGCATGAAGCCGGTGGCCGCAAGGGCGTGCTCGCGGAGGGCGGCCGGAACCGCTCTGGTCACCACTGATCCCAGTGGATGATCGTCTCCGGGGCCGGTCGCGCCGCTGGCTTGAAGTCGGTGCCCTTGGTGTACGCCAGCGGGCTGAGACATGTCTGCTGCACCGTGTCGAACGGGATCTCGAGGATCTCCGCCACATTCTTTTCCATCAGCAGGTGCATCGTCGTCCACGCCGTGCCGAGGCCGCGGGCCCGGGCGGCGAGCATGAAGCTCCACATCGCCGGCAGGATGTTCGCCATCATCGACGCAGCACCCAGCGCACCGCTTCCGTCGACCCGACCGCCGGCGCTGCACGGGATCACCAGCACCGGCGAATCACCCATGTGATCGCCGAGGTAATCGGCACTGCTGGCGACACGCATCTGCTGGGCCTGCTCGGATTCGTCGTCCTTCTTGATCGAGCCGACGTACACGCCGTCCCACGTGCGGTACTGCGCATAGCACTGGCGATAGACATCGCCGATCGCAGCGCGCTTGGCGGCATCGCGGACGATCACGAACTGCATCGTCATCTGGTTCGAACCGCTCGGCGACTGCATCGCTGCCGCGACGCATTCTCGGATGATCTCGTCCTCGACGGGCCGCTCGAAATCCAGTCGTTTGCGGACGGCGCGAGTGGTGGACAGCAGCTGATCGGCGTCGAGTGGGAGAAGCGGCATGGCGGGCACCATATCCGTCACGGCGGGCTCGGACCGAGTCCCATCAGGCGACGCCCGTCTCCACCATGCCCCGTCTGGCGCGACGTGCCAACATGACTGGATGCAAGAAGCCCTCGACGACCTGGTCAAGCTGCTCGACCTCGAGCCGATCGAGGTCAACCTGTTCCGTGGTCGCTCGCCGGACGAGAATCGGCAACGCGTGTTCGGTGGGCAGGTCGCCGGTCAGGCACTGGTCGCTGCGGCGCGGACGGTCGGCGATCCGGGCCGGATGGTCCATTCGCTGCACGCCTACTTCCTGCGTCCGGGCGATCCGACGGTGCCGATCCTGTACGAGGTCGACCGCATCCGCGACGGCAAGAGCTTCACCACCCGACGCGTCGTCGGCATCCAGCATGGCCGCGCGATCTTCAACCTGCAGGCCAGTTTCCACGTCGCCGAGGAAGGGCCGGACCACCAGCTGCCGATGCCGACGGGCCTGCCCGATCCGACAACGCTGCCCGATTTCAAGACCCGAATGGCGCCGTACAGGGAACAGATGGGCGACTGGTACGACACGCCACGGCCGATCGACCTGCGCTACGCGGACAACGACCCGATCAGCCGCAAGGGCCAGCCGTCGCTCGGCCAGCGGGTCTGGCTGCGCGCGGACGGCCATCTGCCAGACGACCCCACATTGCACGCGTGCATCGTCACCTACGCGAGCGACATGACGCTTCTGGACACGACACTGCTTCCGTTCGGATGGTCGTGGGACAGCCCCGGTCTGCAAATGGCCAGCCTCGACCATGCGATGTGGTTCCACCGTCCGTTCCGGGCTGACGAATGGTTGCTCTACGATCAGCAGGCGATCTCGACGGGCGCAGCTCGCGGACTGGCGAGCGGGGCGATCTACCGCCAGGACGGCACGCTTGCCGTCACCGTCGTGCAAGAGGGACTGTCCCGAGTCGGTCAATGACCGGTCGACGACCGACTCGATGGCCGATTCGATGACCGACTCGATGATCGGTCGACGACCGACTCGATGACCGACTCGATGACCGGTCGCTTTTCAGGAGATTCGTTCGAACACGACCGTCCGCTTGAGTGGATCGGCGGCTGTCAGACGAACTTTCAGCGCATCGCCTGGTTCGACACCGTGGGCGTTGACGCGAGCGACCACGGCTGGATCGCACAGTTGAATTCGTGCACCGCGCTCATCGATGTCGGTGATCACCGCGTCGTAGACATGTCCCTCACAGCCGTGCAACGTCACCGCCTCGACCAGATCGATCACCGCCCGCTCCACCCGCGCTGAACGCGCATCGGCCTTCTGCATCGCAGCGGGAAGCGTGGCGAACGCGGCCTGCACCGGGTCAGGGACGGGCGCTCCGTGAGAGATCGCCAGCGCCGCTTCGATCACGTATCGGTCGGCCAGACGGCGCAGCGGCGCCGTGGCATGACAATACGTGGCAGCCATTGCGGCGTGCCAGGGCACGACACCGTCCGCGTACGATGCGTAGTCCGCTCCGCCGCCGGCTCGTCGTACAGCTGTCAGAAACGCAGCGTGCTTGGGCAGATTCGGGTCCAACGTGCGCTGGAACGCGCCCAGTGGAAGCTGGTCGTTCCAGTCGAGGCCGAGAGCCTTGGCCGTGAATCGCAGCCGGCGCACACTGCGCTCGTCAGGTTCGGCCATCACCCGGAACAGCCCGGTGTGATGGGCGAGAAGGACATCGGCAACGGCGAGGTTGGTGGCCAACGACATCGCTGCGTTCGAGTCCTCGTTGCTCAGCCGGGGGCGGAACGCGATCTGGAATCCGCCGGCGCCGTCCGACTGCACCTCCTGCTCCGGCGCCTCGACGCGGCTTGCGCCACGGGCGTCCTCGGCGGCCGTGATGCGGGCTGCGAACTCGTCGAACCCGGCCGGCAGATCAGCCGTGGTCGCAGTCTCGTACGCCAATTTGGCGCGACTGCGGATGACAGCGCGCTCGACGCCGTCGAGCCGCGCGGCACCTGCGCCATCGACTCGGACGACGAAGACGATTGCCGGGCGCGGTCCATCGGGCAACAGGCTCGCCGCACCTTCTGCCAGCGCTGCCGGATACAGTCCCGCACGTCCATCCGGCAGGTAGGTGGTGACCCCGCGTGTCCACGCCTCAGTGTCCAACGGGTCGCCAGGATGCACGAACCAACCGACGTCGGCAATCGGGTAGCGAAGCACCAATTCATCGGCGGTGCCGCGCTCGATCGTGAATGCCTGATCGAGGTCGGTGCTCCTGGCCGGATCGAGCGTGACGAACGGCAGCGAGGTGCGGTCGACATGCGAAGATTCGAACGGCATCGACGCAACCCCGAGCGCAGCAGCCTGCACGTCGTCCGGGAACACCGTCGGCACACGGTTCTCGGAACGGATCTGATCGAACCCACGCGTGAATCGGGCGATCGCATCGCCCGGAATCACGTCCGCGCGAATCAGCATCGTCTTGGCCATCAACGTCCTTTGAACTGTGGGGGGCGCTTGTCCAAGAACGCGCGGGCACCCTCGCGGTGATCGTCGGTCTGGAACAGTTCGCCCAACGTCGATGACACCCAACGACCGAGCTCGGCCCAGTCGGGATCCAGCGCCCGACGGAGCCCGGCCTTGATCCGCTGCACGGCGAGCGGTGGGTTGGCGGCGATTCTGGAGGCGAGCGCGAGCGCCGTATCGAGCAGATCGTCGTGGGCGACGAGTCGGCCGACGAGCCCGATGCGGAGCGCCTCAGGGGCATCGATGATGTCACCGGTGAACAACATCTCGGCTGCCTTCTCGCGGCCGACCAGTTGAGCCAACCGACCGAGACCGGGTGCATCGCTGACGAGACCACGCAGCACGAACAGCTCGCCGAATCGGGCTCGGTCACTGGCGACGCGCAGGTCAGCCATCAACGCGAGTTCCATCCCCCAGCCGACCGCTGCCCCGTTGACCGCCGCGATGACGGGAAGATCGGTGTGCAGCAGAGCGTCCGCAGCCGGCGTGAGTCGGGGCCCGTGTTGCTCGGACGCCAGTACCGGCGCCCTGTCGGCATCGCCCGCACCCATCACCTGACGCACGTCGTCACCGCTGCAGAACGCAGGGTCGGCGCCGGTGATCACGAGACAGCGGACATTGCGTCCCGGAGCGGTTCGAACGGCATCCTCGAGGGCCGCGTACATGCCATGGGTCAGCGCGTTCCGAGCCGGCGGGCGATCCAACGTGATGACCCCGATGTGGTTGTCGACGATCTCGAACGAAAGGTCGGGCACGCCCGCACGGTATATCCGGTCGACTCGGTCGAACGAGTCTGCCCCGCCCATGTTGACGGCATGTTGCGGTATGAACCTGCCGATGGCCGGGTAGACGCATCGACATGTTCCCAATCCTCGCCGCCGGTATCTACATCGGAGGAGGAGCACTGCTCCTCATCCTCATCGTCGTGATTCTGGTTCTGCTGCTGCGACGCTGAACGGACCTGCGCCGCGGCGACCCGCCGGACTGCGCCGGTCTCAGCGGCGGGCGCCCATGAACATTCCCTTGAGCGCTTCGTAGTGCTCGATGCAATGTCCTGCGCCGAGCACGACTGCCTCGAGTGGCATCGGTGACATTCGAACCGGGACGTGCGTCTCGCGCTCGATCCGCTGGGCGAGACCACGCAAGAGGCCGCCGCCGCCGACGAGATACATCCCTCGGACGAGGAAGTCCTGGGCCAGTTCGGGCGGGGCCTTGGCCAGACATCGAACGACGGAGGCGACGATGCTCGAGACGACGTCGTCGATCGCGAACCGGATCTCCTCGGGAGCGAGGAGCACCGTTTTCGGCAGGCCGCTCATCAGGTCGCGACCGCGTACCTCGGCTTCGTTCTCTTCGCCGATGGGGTCCGCCGAACCAATCGCGACCTTGATCTCCTCGGCTGTGCGCTCGCCGATCGCGATGCCGTGCTCGCGGCGGACGTAGCTCTGGATGGCCGCATCGATGTCGAACGACCCGACGCGTACCGCTTCCAATGCAACGACGCCGCCCAGGCTGATCACGGCCGTCTCGCTCGTTCCACCACCGATGTCGATGACCATGTTCCCGACTGGCTCGTCGATCGGGAGATCGGCGCCGATGGCGGCGGCCATCGGTTGCTCGATCAGCTGCGCGTCGGCTGCTCCGGCGCGGCGGGCAGCGTCGGTGACTGCTCGTCGCTCGACCTCGGTGATGGCCGATGGAACACAGATCACGACCTTGGGCCGTGTGAAGCGACTGACGCCGACGCGCTGGAGGAGCAGCCGGATCATCCGCTCGGTGATCTCGAAGTCGGTGATCGCCCCACCGCGCAGTGGGCGGACTGCGACGATGTAACCAGGGGTGCGGCCGATCATCTGCCACGCCTCGCGTCCGGTTGCCAGAACCTCGCCGGTCTGCCGGTTGAGCGCGATGACCGATGGCTCGTTGAGAACGATGCCGCGGCCTTTCATGTACACGAGCGTGTTGGCGGTACCGAGGTCGATTGCGAGGTCGCGTGCCATCGTTGCCTACTTGCCTTTGCCGGAGTCACGAGCGTTCTGCACACGGTCGATGACCGCGCGACGTGCTTCGGGAGACAGTGCATCGATGTGACGACGGAACGACTCGACACCATCGACCGGGCGACGCCGGCTGATGCGAATGAACGCGAGGACGCTGAGCAGCACGATGGCGATGGCGACCAGAATGATGATGATCACGAAGCGAGCTCACGAGCCGGCGGAGTGCGATCGGTGATGTCGGCTGGAACGGCTGCGGCAACGGTCGGGATCTGAGCGCCCGTGCCCCAGTCGGATCCACCCTCCCACACCTCGTGCTTCCAGATCGGCACGGTTGCCTTGAGTGCATCGATCGCGTAGCGGCCGGCTTCGAATGCTTCGGGACGGTGCGGCGACGACACGACGACCACAACCGAGCTTTCGCACAGTTCGAGCTTGCCGATCCGGTGCAGCAGGACGATTGCACCGGTCGACGGCCAACGCAGGCGCACCTCGGCAGCGATCTCGGCGAGTTTGGGTATCGCTTGCTCTTCGTATGCCTCGTACGTCAGGTGCTGCACATCCGTGCGCCCCTCGGCGTGATCACGAACGGTTCCGGAGAAGAGGACGACGGCGCCGCAATTCGGACGAACTGCCCATTCGTAGGCCTCGGCCACGGGGAGCACGTCGGCTGTGAGACCGAGCCAGGTGCTGCCATTCTCGCTGATCATGGCCGCCGGTGCACGCATGGTCACTGATCGTAGCCGTGCACCGGAGCTTTCTTCATCGGGTCCTGCGGCGGCGCGGACACCGCCCGACCTCCATCGACTGCGCTGCCTCGCTACCATCTCCTCTTCGTGGAGCGTGAGTGGGACGAAGAACCGGACTATCCGCACGCACCTCTCCCCGCACATGAACGCACATGGCGTCATCCGTCCGAGCAGGGGGCAACGGCGTGGACCCGCAGCGAGCCGCCCCTCGTTGTCGGCAAAGGTCTGTCGGTGGCGACCGGCACCGTGGGCGCCGTCTTGGCAATCGGCCTGCTGTGGTTGATGGTCCCGCACGACAACCGCGGTGGCGGTGGCCTTGCCGAAGTCAGTTCGACGGTCCGGGTCGGGCCCACCGCCGAGGACTTGTCGCTTCGCCAGACCACGATCCCGGTGGCCATCGTCAGTGCCCCGACGCTGACAGACGATCCCGACGGCGCGTCCCGCAGTGGCGGCACGCTGGGCGATGGTGCGACGGCACGGACCCTGATCGGTACACCGTCCACTCTCACGAACGATGCGGCGACGGGTCCCGACGTCGTCGCCACCGACAGCAGATCTCATCCCGGCCAGGGCGGCGCCGGTGCCTCGCCGTCACCTGCCGATCCGGTGCTCGGTGCAGCGTCGACGACCATGCCCTCGGATTCTCCGACAGCTGGGCCGACGACGTCGGCCGGAGCCGGCGGTCCTACCGCTGTGGCGCCGGTGTCGCCGCCGACACAGGGCACGACCAACACGTCATCCACTGCAACCGCGCCCACCATCGCGGCCGGCCCGACCGTCCCGAGCTCCCCGCCGACATCGACCGCCACGCCGAACACGTCGGCAACGCCCACCACGCAGTCCACCTCGCCGAGCCAGTCGACCATCAAGCCCCAGCCGACGACGACCGGCGGACCGACCTTCGCGGTTGCACTCGCGCCTGGTCACTTCGTCGCAGCGACGGCTGCTGCGGTCGGCAGCCAATCCACCGTCAACCTGCAACTTCCGACCGGCAACACCGTCGTCGGCAACGTCGTCAGCGTCGACAGCGGATCTGGCATTGCCGTGCTGTCGATCCCGAGCGGCACCCCGACCACGCCCATCGCGGCGAGCGATGCCGCGATGCCGAGTCACGGCGCCACCGTCCTCAATCCCGAGCCGACTCCTGTCAGCGTGTTCAAGGATTCGACGGGGACACAGGTGATGTCGGGTCAGGGAGTTCCGCTGGCCGAGGGTGGTCTCGTCCTCGACACGTCGAAGCATCTGATCGGGTTGTGCACCAAGTCCGGCAATGGCGTGCACGTGCTCGACGCCCATGCGTTGTTGAATGCGATCAACGGCGCGATCGCCAGCGAGCGACCCGCGTGGCTCGGCATGAACGTGCGCGTCAATCCAACGGGCGACCTCGCGGTCACGGATGTCAACACCGACGGACCAGCCGCGAGCGCGTCGATCCAACCCGGCGACATCATCCGCGCTGTGGACGGCGCCGCGGTCTCCAATGGTGATTCGGTGCGCAACGCCGTGACAGCCCATCAGGTCGGCGAGACCGTCGTGCTCTCCGTGCTCAAGACCGGAGCATCGACGCCCGTCGACGTCGCGATCGTGCTGATCGCCAACCCGGGCTCACTCTGAATCTTTCGACGTGTGCAAAACGCGCTCAGAGGGACGATTTCGCTCGCGAAAGTTGGGTGCGGGCGCGCCGGACGCGGCGCACGATGACGAAGATCCCTGCGATCAACCCGATGCCGGCGCCAACCATTGCGCCGAGTGACAGTTCCTGCTTGCGCTTCGGCGTGACCATCGTCCACCACTTCGCTTCGGTACCCTCGACGTAGGCCTGCTCGTTCGAGTTCTCCGGCTGCCATCCAGCAGCTTTGAGGCGATCGTTGGCGACCAACCACGGCGACTTGGTGTAGCTGCGCAGACCGGGCGGGATCGGTCCGCGCTGGAACCGCCAGCGGATCCGAGACACGACCTCGCCGACGCGGTCGGGCAGTTTGATCTTCGGGGTCGATCCGGCCAGGGCGCGAACCCGTTCGCCGTCGACCCAACCGTCCGGGGCGACGTTGAACACGCCGTCGAGGCGCTGCTCCGTGGCCAACAGGATCGCCGAGGCGAGATCGTCGAGGTGCAGGAACTGGGCGCCCGGGTCCTCCTCGCCCGACCGCTGGCCCATCCCCGCCGCGAGCGCGCGAGCGAGGCTGGACGTGCCGTCTGCGGCCATCGAGATCACGGGGCGCAATACGGTCGCTGTGCGACCAGGTGCGCTTGTGCGCCAATCGTCGACCATCTGCTCGACGGCGGCCAACTGCCTGGCGAAGACGAAATCGAGATCGGGACGCAGGGCCGCATCTTCGGTCAGCGGAACAGGGTTGTTCGCCCAGGCGCCATAGACCATCGCCGACGACACGACGACGACGTGTTCCACACCGTGCGCTTGGGCGAGCTCCAACATCGACGCCGCCCCGCGAGTGACGCTCTCACCCCGTCTCGCGCGCGTGTCGTGGTCGCCTGCAGAAAGGTGCACGGCAATCGCAATGTGCTCGTCCGACGGCGGGCCGCCATCACCGGTTCTGGAGCCATCCAACGCCGAGTGAGCAGACGGGACATCGGTGGCCACCGGCACGATCACGAGGTCGGTCAGGTTGGCCAGACGGTTGACGACCCTCGCGCCGAGATTGCTCTCGGCACCGGTCACCAACACCTGCGTCACCGCGAGGACGCTAACCGGTCCACACCCCGTAGCATCTCCTTCATGGCCGACGGCGACCCCGGCGACAACTCTCCTGCGAACAACCCGTTCGGTGGGATTCCCATGTTCGGAGACCTGGCGCGAGCGCTGTCCGGCCAAGGTCCACTGAACTGGGACGCCGCCCGCCAGTTCGCGCAATTGGCAGCCACCGAGGGCGCGACGGAATCGAACGTCGATCCGGCGCTCCGCTTCGCTCTGGCCGATCTCGCGCGCATCGCCGAGCCCCACGTCTTGGACATCACCGGCCAGGACGTCAGCGGCTACGAGATCGCGACGACGACCCCGGGGGCGTGGTCCCAACAAGCACTCGACGCGTATCGCCCGCTGTTCACCGAGCTCGCCGTCTCGCTCGGCAAGCGCCCGGCCGCGGCCCCCGGCGACGAGGACGACGACAGCACTGATCCGATGATGGCGATGATGGCCGGGCTCAGCCAGATGATGGCTCCGTCGATGCTCGGTATGGCGATCGGTTCGATGATCGGTCGGCTCGGGCGGCGTGCGTTCGGTCAGTACGACCTGCCGATTCCCCGCCCCGCTGCGAAGACCGTCTCGCTCGTTCCGGCCACCGTCGATGCGTTCGCCGAGGACTGGAGCCTCCCACGTGACTCGATGCGGCTCTGGGTCCTCGTCCACGAACTGACGACACATGCCGTGTTCTCGGTCGCTCACATCCGTGAAGGTCTCAGCGATCTCGTTCGCAAACACGTCGGCGCGTTCCAGCCGGACCCGTCCGC
>JAYTRT010000484.1:0-4574 GCA_043746045.1 Actinomycetota bacterium
GGCAGACGATCTCCTGATCTGCGATGCGAACGACGTGCCGATCGGCATCGGTGGCGTGATGGGCGGACTCGACAGCGAGATCACCGAATCCACCGACACGGTCGTGCTCGAGATCGCTCACTTCGAACAGACCGCGATCACGCGGACCATGAACCGTCTCTCGCTGCGGTCGGAGGCGTCCGGTCGCTTCGAACGCGGCGTGGATCCTTACGGCATGGCGATGGCACAGCTGCGATTCATCGATCTGCTCCGCGAGACATGTCCGGATCTCGTGGTCCACGACGGTGCAGCCGATGCTCGACACGAGTCGCTTCCCGCACAGGTTCGTCCAGTGTCCGTGCGCGTCAGCCAGGTCAACCGGATCCTCGGGACGCGACTCGACGCGGACGCAGTGTCGGCACTGATCGAGCCGATCGGATTCTCCGTGCTCGAGCGGTCCGGAGACGCCGGCGACGATGAGGTGCTGACTGTCGGTCTGCCGTCATGGCGTCCGGACTGCACCGCGGAGATCGATGTCGTCGAGGAGGTGGCTCGACACTTCGGATTCGACAAGCTCGGCACGATCGTTCCCAAGTCGACGATTCCCGACGCCACCGGCCACGGTCGGTTGAGCGGTCCCCAGCAGCGTCGCCGTCACCTGCGCCAGGTACTCCTCGGTCACGGCCTGGACGAAGCGATCACGGACACGTTTCTGAGTCCAGCGGATTTGGACGCGGCCGGACTCACCATGGACGCGATCCGCGTGACCAATCCACTCGTCGTCGGTGAAGATCTGCTGCGTCCGTCGATGCGGGCCGGGATGTTGAAGGCTGTCGCCTTCAACGAATCCCATCGCAGCACGGGCGTCGCGCTGTACGAGATCGGCCATGTCTATCCGCCCGGGGACCGCACCACTGATCTGCCGCCGGAGTACGAGGGGCTTGCTGTAGCAATGGCCGGCCGCGACGCCGGCGCTGCCATGGAGCTCTGGCGCGAACTGGTCGGCACAATGGGGTTCGGGGCTCGGGTCGATCAATCACGGGTGCCGAACGGGCTGCATCCGACGCGTTCGGCCACACTGTCGGTCGGACGAGATGTCGTCGGGGCCGTCGGCGAGATCCATCCCGACGTGCTCACCGCGTTCGGCGTCACCGAGCGCGTCGCGTGGCTCGAAGTCGATCTGTCACGCCTGCTCGCCGACGATCCGAAGATCGCGCAGTGGAAAGCCATCAGTCGGTTCCCGTCGACCGACTTCGATCTCGCCTTCGTCGTCGCCGACACGGTGCCCGCCGAGCGGATCGACAAGGCCATCCGTCAATCATCGGGGTCGACGTTGGTCGACCTGGCGTTGTTCGACACCTATCGGGGTGCTGGTGTTGCCGCTGGATCGCGCAGCCTCGCCTATCGCGTGCGGTTGCAGGCGATGGACCGCACGTTGAACGAACGCGAGATCGCCGAGATCCGCACCAAGATCATCGCGACCACGTCGAAACTCGGCGCCACGCTTCGCACCTGAAACTTCCCAGAGCGCTTTCGTCCCCCATAGCGCGCTTTCGAGTGCACAGAACAGCATGCAGTGTGCTCACTTCTGCAAGCACGCACCAGTCCACACGTCCGCACGCACACGTCTGCACGCAGCAGGGGGAGGACTGGCCGGCATCGTTGGTCAGTTCCAACTGAGGTCGTCGGGGGCGTCCGCGAGGAGCGACGTTCGTCCGCCGGTTCTGCGCAACACGTTGCGCCACAGTCCCTGTGGATGGGCGGAGAAGATGTCGGCCGAATCGGCCCGGACCACGAGCCAGGCCCCCTCTTCCAGCTCATCGTCGAGTTGACCGGGACCCCAGCCTGCGTAGCCTCGGAACAGCCGTAGGCCGTGCAATCCACCGCCGATCTCGCTGGGGAGTTGGTTGAGGTCGACCGTGCCGAGACCGTTGGTAAGCCGTACGAACGCGTCCGGGTTGACCCTTTCGCCGGTCTCGAACAGGGTCGCCACGCCGATCAGCGTGTTCGACTGGACCGGCCCACCGGCGAAGACGACCTGCGGCTGGGAGAGTTCGTACATCCACGGGTCGAGCCCTGGGAGGCGGTCTTCTTCCGTCGGCCGGTTGATGACCAGCCCGAGCGCGCCGTCCTCGTTGTGCTCCAGCATGTAGATCACCGTCCGGTGGAATGTTGGCTCGTCCAGCAACGGGGCGGCAGCGAGGAGAGAGCCCTTGGTCCAGATCAGTCCGTCTCTTCCGAGCGCCACGCGACCATTCTGCCCGGTTCGAGCGACGCCCGACACTCATCGATTCGATGCCGAAGTGACTTGGATGATCATGCACACCTCTGTATGATCATGCGCCTATGGTACGAGTCGGGGTCATCGGAGCGAGCGGCTACACGGGAGCTGAGCTGCTGCGCATCGCTGCGCTGCATCCCGACTACGAGGTGGTCGTGGCAACTGGCGACACCCAGGCGGGAACCCGAGCCAGTGCGCTGTATCCGTCATTGGCCGCGCACTACCCGGACCTCGTGTTCTCCGCCTTC
This sequence comes from Actinomycetota bacterium, assembly GCA_043746045.1. Classification (GTDB taxonomy): domain Bacteria; phylum Actinomycetota; class Acidimicrobiia; order Acidimicrobiales; family Ilumatobacteraceae; genus WLMZ01. The sequence continues at coordinate 2,509 of JAYTRT010000484.1, forward strand.
GACGAGACATCGACGTCAGGTCTCGATCTCGTGTTCCTCGGACTGCCGCACGAGGCGTCGATGAGCTTGGCCCCGAAATTGGTCGGCAAGGTCGGGTGCGTGGTCGACCTCTCTGCTGCGTATCGGTTGAAGGACGCCTCGCTCTATCCCGGCTGGTACGGGTTCGATCACGACCAGCCCGAGCTGTTGGCCGAGGCCGTGTACGGGCTGCCCGAGCTGTACCGGTCCGAGTTGAAGGGTGCGCGACTGGTGGCCACACCCGGCTGCCACGTGACCGCAGCAAGCCTGGCTCTGCAGCCCCTTGTCGCGGCCGGTTCGATCGAAACCAGCGGGATCATCGTCGACAACGCCACCGGTGTCACCGGTGCGGGGCGGGCACTGAAGCAGGCCAACATGTTCTGCAGTGTCGACGAGAACTTCGAGGCGTACGGCTTGCTGGACCATCGGCACACACCCGAGATCGAACAGGTCGTCGGAGCCCAGGTCCTGTTCACCCCGCACCTCGCACCGATGAATCGCGGCATCCTGTCGACCTGTTACGCCCGGCCGGCAGCGGGTGCGACGTTGACAACGGAGTCGTTGCTGGAAACCCTCGAGAATGCATACGCAGCCGAACCGTTCGTCGTCGTCCGCTCCGAGTCGCCGTCGACCAAAGCGACGCTCGGCTCGAATGCCGTCCATCTCACTGCACGGTACGACGCCCGCACCGGCTGGGTGATCGTGATCTGCGCGATCGACAACCTGACCAAGGGTGCCAGCGGGGGAGCGGTGCAGGCCGCCAACGTCGCGTTGGGCCTACCGGAGACCGCTGGGCTGACGTCCGTCGGGTTGTACCCGTGAGCGACACGTCGACCGGTTCCACACCACAGGTCAAGGCCGACGTCCTGGTCGAGGCGTTGCCCTACATCCGTCGATTCGCCGGCAAGACGGTTGTCGTCAAGTACGGGGGCAATGCACTGGCCGGCGCCACGGAGGGCGACGCGTTGGCGTTGTTCGCGCAGGACATCGTGCTGATGCACGCGGTCGGAATGCGTCCCGTCGTGGTGCACGGCGGCGGCCCTCAGATCAGTGACCTGATGCGCCGACTCGGCAAGACAACCGAATTCCGCAACGGCCTACGCGTGACCGACAAGGAGACGGTGGAGATCGCCAGGATGGTGTTGGTCGGCCAGGTGAATCCGCAGATCGTGGCTGCGATCAACGTGCACGGCCCACTCGCCGTCGGCGTGTCCGGCGCAGATGCTGGATTGATCGTGGCCGAGGCCCGCGATCCCGAGCTCGGCTTCGTCGGCGATGTCACCGATGTCAATCCGACGATTGTCAACAGACTGCTCAACGAGGAGCTGATCCCCGTCATCGCGACGATCGGCAGCGACGTCAGCGGTCAGGCCTACAACATCAATGCCGACACCGTTGCCGGGGCGATCGCCGAGGCTCTCGGCGCCGAGAAATTGGTCTACCTCACCGACATCGAGGGCCTGCGCCGGGTCGTCGACGACGCGTCCAGCCTGATTCGTCAGACCACCCCTGACGAGTTGGATGCGCTGATGCTCGACGGAACAATCGCCGGAGGCATGATCCCCAAGGTCGAGAGCTGTGTGCACGCCGTACGCAGCGGCGTCGGGCGAGCACACATCCTCGACGGCCGAATTCCGCACGTGCTCCTGCTCGAGGTCTTCACCGATGCCGGCATCGGCACGATGGTCCACAGCAACGTCACGTCGGCGACGCCACACACCCACATCCTGACAGGAGTAGCCGGATGATCGCACCCGTGTTCACCGAATCCGACCCGAGCCCGTTCATGCCGGTGTTCGCCGCGCCGGCGGTCACGTTCGAGCGGGGGATCGGCACCGAGCTCTTCGACACGCACGGGAACCGCTACCTCGACTTCCTCGGCGGGCTCGCGGTGATCGGACTCGGCCACGCGCACCCGGCGATCACCGAGGCCATTGTGACGCAGGCGGCCACGCTGATGCACGTCTCGAACCTGTTCGCCAACCCACCTGCGATCGAAGCCGCACGGATGGTCAACGAACTGCTGCGCGAAGCAACGGGTGTCGACG
>JAYTRT010000485.1:0-4568 GCA_043746045.1 Actinomycetota bacterium
CGGTGCGGTCGAGGAAGACCCGGTCGTGACTGACGACCACCACGATGCCGGGCCAGTCATCGAGGAACTCCTCGAGCGCCCGGAGGGTATCGAGGTCGAGGTCGTTGGTCGGCTCATCCAGCAGCAAGACGTTCGGTTGAGCGGTCAGGGTGAGGAGCAGCTGCAGCCGCCTCCCCTCGCCACCGGACAGTGTCGAGATCGGTGCGAACTGTGCGTCGCCGTCGAACCAGAACTGGCGCATCAGCGCGTTGTCCTCGAGCGACGGCGCACCCTTGTCGCCGGCGACCGCGTCGCGGACCCGCTGCGTGACGTCCAACTCACTCCCGAGCTGGTCGTAGTACCCGACCTTGACGGTGCGGCCGCGGTCGATGGTTCCGGTCGTGGGTGTCAACCGTTCAGCGATGAGGTCCAGCAATGTGCTCTTGCCGGCTCCGTTCGGTCCGACGATCCCGAGCCGGTCACCGGGCTCGAGATCGTGTTCGAACGGGGCCAGGACCAACGTGCCATCGGGCCACGAGAAGCCGACATCGTGCAGCTCGATGCCCTTCGACCCGAGCCGTTGACTGCCGAGCGACAGGCCCAGTTCGCCGGCTCGCGCCGCAGCCTGGGGTCGCTGATCGATCACAGCTCTGGCGGCCGCGACACGAGCCTTGGGCTTGGTCGAGCGTGCCGGCGCTCCTCGCCGCAGCCAGGCAAGTTCGTGACGGGCCAGGTTGCGGCGGGCCTGTTCGGTGGTCGCAGCCTGCTCTTCGCGCTCGATCCGGGCCGCGAGATACGCCGCGTAACCGGACCCGGCGTGCCGGTTCAGCGGCTGATGCAGGAAGGAACGACCCCGATCGATCTCGAGCACCTTGTTCGTCACACGGTCGAGCACATGCCTGTCGTGGGTGACGAGCAGCAGTCCACCGCTGTACGAGGCCAGCCACTCCTCGAGGTATGCGATCGCGTCGAGGTCCAAGTGGTTGGTCGGCTCGTCGAGGATCAGCGCCTCCCACTCGCGCACCAGCAGGTGGGCGAGAGCGGTCCGCTTCTGCTGGCCGCCGGACAATTGATCGGTCGGCGAATCGATGAGGGGAGTCATCCCCAAGCGGTCGAGCATCGCCTCGCCTCGCCACCCCTCGCCAACGGCATCCCGGACCGAGCCCGTCGGCAGCACCGGCAGCTGCGGGAGCACACCGATACGCGCCCCGCGCCCTCGGCGGACCACGCCGGCGTCCGGCTCGAGGTCGCCGTTGATGATGCGCAGCAACGTCGATATGCCGCTGCCGTTGAGCCCGACCACACCGATCCGGTCACCATCGCTGACCGTGATCGAGACATCGGCCAAAAGCGGCCGATTCGGGCGCGAAGCCGCTAAGCCCTGGACATCGATGAGGATCACGACGTTCGAGGCTACCGATGGTCGAGGCGAGCAGTGGTCGCCAAGACGAGCAGTGGTGGGCCGAGAAGGATTCGAACCTTCGAAGGCTGAGCCGGCAGATTTACAGTCTGCTCCCTTTGGCCGCTTGGGTACCGACCCCACGCGCTGCTTGTCTTGCTTGTGTTGCTGACTGCAACGTCTCGAAGCGGTCGCCCGCGATGAGCGTCCGCAGCGTAGCGGCCTGTCGCCCGGCACGCACCCCGATTCGAGGTAGCTACCCTTGATGGCATGCCAAGTTTCGACATCGTCTCCGAAGTTGACCATCAAGAGGTTCGCAACGCGATCGATCAGGCCCAGCGCGAGATCGGCAACCGCTTCGACTTCAAGAACACCAACTCTTCGATCGAACAGAACGAACTCGTGCTCACGCTGCGAACCGTCAGCGAAGATCGGCTGGCCGCGCTGCGCATCGTGGTCGAGGAGAAGTTGGTCAAGCGTGGGATCTCGTTGAAAGGTGTGGACTACGGGACGATCGAGGAGGCAACGCAGAACACCGTTCGCCAGCTCGTCACGATCAAGGTCGGCATCTCCAGCGACAAAGCGCGCGAGATCAACCGGACGATCAAGGAAAAGGGTCCGAAGGGTGTCAGCAGCCAAACCCAGGGCGAGACGGTCCGGGTCTCCGGCAAGAAGCGCGACGACCTGCAGGCCGTGATGACGTTGCTCAAGGGGATGGACCTCGAGATCCCGCTGCAGTTCAACAATCAGCGCGACTGAGCGACGCTCCGACAAACCCCGAGAGACCCTGTCGCCACCGGCGAAGCGTCATGCCCCCTTGCAGAACAGGATGACGTTCGTCATCTTGGCAATCATGTCCGCTGCGTTCGACGCAGGGTCGTAGTTCGTGATCGAGCCAGAACGGAAGGCCGTCACGAAGCAGGCCCGCGGCGCAGCGGTGTCCGGAAGCCCGAGGTCTTTGGCTCGGGCGAGCACCGCACGCTCACCGTCCGCGTGATCGAACAACGTCTTCATCTCGTCCGGCTTGCCTTCTGGCACCGCCAGCGGATCGACCGGTTCGCACATCGAGATGGTCACGCCGGTCGTGGCCGCTGCGACGGCGGTGGCCACGCTCGTCTGGGGTCGGGTCGCAGCCCACTGCGTCATCACCGCGAGCAGCTTCGCCTGGCCGGCCGGATCGGGTGTGGTGATGGTCGACGCGATGCACGCCTTGCCGTCGAGGACCGACGGATTCGACGAGTCGCCGACCCACAGCAGCGCCGCCTGACGAGCACTTCCGACACCGATGGTCGGCACCAGTGCCTCGAACCAGAACTCCATCCCGAGCGAGCGGGTCGACGGAGAGGGCGCGGCCGATGACCCGGCCGCCGCTTTTGCTGTTGTCGGCGCCGCTTTCGACGTTGATGCGTCGACCGGCGCGGCGTCCGCTCGAGCGGGGTCGAAGACCGGGGCATCGCTCGACGGAATGCGCAGACCGGCCAGCGGGTTGTCCACCGGCGCTTCGGTGAATCCGGCCGCTCCCTGCTCGTACGACGACAGGTACGCGAACAGGTACAGCGGTGTCGGTGAATCGGTGAGCCGGCTGTCCATCCGTTTCTGCAGTTCGTAGACCATGCTCGGCTCGAGGCTCGGGGTTGCGCTGAACTTGGCCCGGACCACTTGGTTGGCGATGCCGTCGATGACAGCGAACATGCCGATCCGCTGTGCGTCGCTCAACGTTGCCGACGTTGCGCTGAAATCGATGTCCTGATCGATCAGGGCCGTGGACATCGAGCGGATCAGGTCGACCTGGAACAGCGCCGTCGTCCCGTCCATCCGGTAGATCGTCTTGCCAGCGCCGTCGTAGAACGATGTCGTCCGTGCCGCGAGGATCGGACCGACTGCGTCGGGCACAGTGTCGCCGACGAGGCCGACGGCGCGCATCGCCAGGGAATCGACGGCGGGACCAGCGGTGAGACCGGCGGCGGCGACCGCACCGGTTCCGAGATCCGAGCCGACGGTCGGATTCGGATACAACCGACGGAGAACGTTCTTCGTCACCTCCAGCTGATAGTCCTGCGGCAGGAGCGTGACGACAGGAACGGTCTTGTCGAACGATCGATGCAGCGTCTTCTCCACGAATGCGGCCGTCGGTTGGAGATCGCTGGTCCACGTCGCGCTCTTCCGCAGGTACTTGTGCCAACCAACGTAACCGGCGCCGCCGAGCAGGCCGAGCACGATCACGATCACGAAGAAGGTCCGGATCGGGTGCCTCTTCTGGCCAGCGGGCGAGGACGTGCGCTTCTTCGACGGCTTGACCTTCTTGCCGTGTTTCGATGTCGTGGGCGCAGGGCCGACGTCGGCCGGCGCGACGAGCGGTCGTGTCGCCACAGCTTTGGGCGCAGCAGGCGCAGCCTGGAGGCGCAACATCGGCGCTGCGGTCGGCGGATGATCCATCAGAGGTTCCTGCGTGACCGGCGCCGGTTGGAGACCGACGAACACGAGTGGTTCCGCCGGCTCGAACAGCTCGGCGATGGCCACGTTCTCGGCGATGGCGACGTTCTCGGGGACGGCCAGATCCTCGGGGACGGCCACGTTCTCGGCGACGCCCAGATCCTCGACGATCGTGGACTGCACTTCCTCGGACGGGACCCGCCCCGCGACGACAGGTACCTCGACGACCGGCGCCTCGACAACGGGCACCTCGACGACCGGCGCCTCGACGACAGGCGCCTCGGCGACAGGCAGCGCGATCACCGGAAGATCCACCGCCAACGGGCCGGGCAACTGGAGCCGGGGAACCGGCAGCTCGATTCGTGCGGCGTCCGGTGGCAGGGTTTGGGGCGCTGGGCCCTGGGTGACACTGAGGCTCGGCACATCGTGGGACAGCAACGACGGCCGTTCCAGCGGCCCCGTCGGATCGGCGCCGGCGCGACGGATTCGGGTCTTCGATTCGGCGAGCCGTGCTCGCATCCGGTCGCGCAGCTCGTCCGCTGTGCGCGCCTCGTCGTCCACCAGGTCGGGGTGCATGAAGGTGTATCGGCAGCCCACCGTCCGGGTTGAAGCATTCAGTCCTGAGCCGGCTCCTCGGCTGCACGGCGCTGCAACTCGTTGACCACGTTGGCATCGGCCAGCGTGCTCGTGTCACCGAGATTGCGGCCTTCGGCGACATCTCGCAGCAGGCGACGCATGATCTTGCCGCTGCGGGTTT
>JAYTRT010000486.1:0-4554 GCA_043746045.1 Actinomycetota bacterium
ACGGTGGGGGCGGTCGGCAAGCGAGTCGGCCTCGGTGGCACCGATGCGCTGATCGATGCGCGCGAACTACCGACCGAACGCGAGGCGCTGGCCGATGCCGTCGTCGCCTCGACGGTTTTCGGCCGGGTCAGTCCCCATCAGAAGCGTGAAATGGTCAAGGCATTGCAGTCGCGGGGCCACGTCGTGGCAATGACCGGAGACGGCGTCAACGATGTGCTCGCGCTCAAGGATTCGGACTGCGGCATCGCCATGGCCAGCGGGTCCGAGGCCACCCGAGCCGTCGCCCAACTGGTGCTGTTGGACAGCACCTTCTCGTCGCTACCGATGGTGTTGTCCGAGGGTCGGCGTGTCATCAACAACGTCGAACGAGTCGCCAGTCTGTTCCTGGTCAAGACCGCGTACGCGCTGTTCTTCGCGATCGCCACCGTGATCAGCGGCGCCGAGGCACCGTTCCTGCCCCGCCACCTCACACTGGTCGGCACGTTCACGATCGGTGTGCCTGCGTTCTTCCTCGCGCTCGCACCGAACGATGCCCCGGTACGGGCCGGCTTCGTCGGCCGCGTGCTGCGCATCGCCGTCCCGGGCGGTGCGCTCGCATCGGTCGCGACCTACATCGCGTACACGATCTCGCGTCATACCGGTGGCGTGTCGTTGGAGCAGGAGCGAACTGTCGCGACCATCGTGCTGGCTGCGAGCGCGATCCTGGTCCTTGCTCGCGTCGCCCGTCCGCTCGTGATGTGGAAGATGGGATTGGTGTTGGCGATGGCCGCTTTTCTGGCCCTTGCGCTGCTCGTCCAGCCGTTGAAGAACTACTTCCTCCTCGTCGATCCGCCGAGCGGAATGCTGATCATGATGGCCGTCACCATTGTTGCCACGGGGCTGCTCCTGCCCCTCGTCTGGCGCCTCGGTGACCGGGTCGTCGGCTGGGGTGAACAGCGGGTCGAACAGCGGGTCGAGCGCCCGCTTTCGTAGCTCATCGGCCGAGATCCGTCAACCCTTTTCGGGCGACATTTTCGCACCGCCGTCATCCAGATCGGGCAGAGACACGAACTGTGACTGCGGGTGATTCACCCCGTCTCTTTCCGAAAGGACGTCACATGCTCATCGATGACAAGTGGCTGACAGAGCTGATCGAGGAATCACAAGATCAGCAGTCAGACGCCATCAAGCATGCCCGGGCCAGCATTCCCGACCTCCGTGACCTTGCCAACGACCGGCGTAAGACGGCGCTCATCACACCCGACGAAATGCGTGCGCTCGATGCCTCGCGCTCCAACGTGCGGGCCAAGCTCGCGGGAGCCGCCGGACTCGGTGTGATCGGCCTGGCGGCGTCATCGATCTTCGCTCGGCCGGCCGCAGCGGATTCGTCACTCGACATCCAGATGCTGCAGACCAACTCGTCGCTCGAAGTTCTCGCCGTTGCCACGTACGGCGCAGCGTTGACGTTGGACTTCATCAAGAACGGCAACGCCGTGATCGTCAAGTTCGCGCAGACCACGATGGCCCAACACGACGAGCACATGATGGCCTTCCAGGCCCAGACCAAAGCGCTCGGCGGCAAGGTGCAGGATCAGCCGAACCCGAAGTACGCCCCGATCGTCGAGGCCGCCAAGCCGACCCTGAAGGCTCCGCTCGACGTCGTGACACTCGCCATCACTCTGGAGACCGTCGCAACCGAGACCTACCTCAACGAGTGCAACCAGTTCACCGACAAGACGTCGACGGCGCTCACGGCCAGCATCATGGGCGTCGAATCCCAACACCTCGCCACGCTTCGAGCAGTGGGCGCGTTGTTGTCCGGGGGCGCCGACGCGCTCATTGCAATTCCGACAGACATCTCCAAGCTGCCGGCAGCAGCCGGAAACGTTTCGTTCCCCGCGGCGTTCGAGCCGACGACGATGGCCAGCCCGGCCGCAGAAGGAGCAGTGAAGTGAGCCCTTTCGACGACAACGAGAATCTCGGTTTCGATGTGAAGCAGTCCGTGTCAGAGATGACCGCCGGACCCCTGTCCCGACGTCGCCTGCTGGCTGGGGCCGGGGTGCTCGGTGCCGCCCTCGTTGCCGCTGCATGCGGCTCGAGCCAGACGTCGACGACAGCGACGACCCCAGCCGCAGCAACCGGTGGAGCAACTGCCACCAGCGGCGCAACCGGCGATACGGGTAGTGCGACCACGGGCGGCACAGCGATGACCGGTGGAACCGACACCTCGACCGCGGGAACCGCCGGTGCTCCGAAGGACGGCGCAATCGCGACCCTCGCCGCCGGCCTGGAAGTCCTTGCTGTCGGTACATACAAGGCTGCGCTCGACGCAGCGACGGTCGGTTCGCTCGGCACCGTCCCGCCAGCTGTCGCGCAATTCGTCCAGACTGCGATGGACCAGCACCAGCAGCAACTGGACGCTTGGAACAAGATCCTCGCCGCTGCCGGGGCTCCGGCCGTGACGGCACCGAATGCAACCCTGAAGCCGACGGTTGATGCGATGTTCGCCAAGGTGACCGACATTGCCGGCGCAGCGAAACTGGCGCTGTTGCTCGAGCAGATCGCCGCCGCGACCTATCAGAGTGCCATCCCCGTGATCACCAACAAGGATGCGATCACCCTCGCCGGGTCGATCATGATCATCGACTTCCAGCACGCTGCGATCCTCAACTTCGTCCTCGGCAACTACCCGGTGCCCGACACGTTCGGCAAGCTGGACAAGGCAGTCGCCGCCTGATCGTCTGCGGGGCGCGCCGCCCACCTGTCTCCCCCGGTCACGGCGCGCCTCCGCAGACACCCGATGATCAACAGAACGACGTCACGGTTGGGGTGAGCCCTGGGCGAGAGCGGTGGCGGCAGCGGCTGCGAGGCCCTCGGCCTGCGAACCCGGGTTGAGGGTGTGGGGATCCTTGAACCTCAAGAAGACGACCACGGTCGTGTCGCCGATGTAGAACGTGACGACTGCGCCAGGTCCGAGCAGGACTGCGAACGCGCCGTCGCCGATTCCTCCGGCGATGCCGGAGAATCCTTTGCCGGTCAGGTTCTGGGCGTTGGCTTCGGCCTGCTGGAACGGGCCCTGCCCACCCCGCGGGGGCCCGGTGAAAACACTGATTGTGAGCGCGCCCGGTGTGCCCGTCCCATATTCGCACTGCTGTCCGTTCGGTCCGCCCCCTACGCCTGGACCGGGGTCATATCCGAGCGCGCCGCCAGCCTGTTGTTCGGTGACGAGCAGGCATGGATCGATCGCCAGACCAGTAGCGATCGGCGGCGTGCTCGTCGTCGTGGTGGTGCTCTCGTGGTACACCACAGGAACCGGGATCTGAGCGGTGCTGTCGAAGAACGAGGGCAGCGCGGCGAGCACACTGTCGAGCGTCGGGCGCAGCAGCGCACTGAGGATCGGGGCGATCAACGAAGGGACTTGTGCGAACAGCAGATTGCCGATCGTCTGTTGGAAGTCGGCGATTTCCTTGCGGCGGATCGAGACGTGGAACGACATCGTGCCTGTGCGCACGTCTCCCTTCGCCGTTTCCTCGTCCTCCTGTGTGGTCGTGTACGCCAATTCGGCGTGGGCCTTCGCATCGAGCACAGTGGCTTTGCCCGGATCCTCGACCGCGAGATCACCGGGCGACTGGTCGAATTTCCAGGTGATCGGGGCACCGAGGGGCTTGAGCGAGGGCAGCGTGACACCAGCGGTCTCGGCACAACCGATGATCTCAGCCGGCCACTCGTCGAACCCACCGAGATCGACCGTCGCCCCAACGGTACCTGCCAGGCCGGGTTCGCTCCCGACGGCTTTACGGGTCGAAGCCGGATCGGCAACCATCCGTATCGTCCATGGCCGCAGCAGATTCGTGATGAGCGCCACGACCCCGAGGGCGCTGGCGACCCTGGCAACTTGGTCGAGGATCGGCTGTACCGCCAATTTGATGCCGTTGACCACGAGGAATCGTCCGGCGTCGATGAGGCCGTTGACGACCCCGACGGCGAGGTTCAACCCGGTCTGGATCCCGGCCCCGAAAAAGTCGAGGGCGACGTTGCCCGCGCTCGGCACCTGTGGCGAGCTCAAATGGCCGAGGGCATCGAACATCGACGCCACCATGCTGTCGACGAAACCCTTGACCTGTGCGCACACGCCGACCGTCAGTGGGCGGGAGAGGCCGGCAGAACCCGTGACGCCGCGAGGCCCGGGGGCACCGACGCGCGAAGCAGGTTGATCGGGGGTCACCGACTCCGACGCGTCGGTCGGCAGCGCTGTTCCGGGACCTGCGAGCGCATCGGCGAACCGCGCCGCATCAGCGCTGTACAGCGAGAGCACCAGACCGGGGAACAGGAGGGACGGCGCCTGGGTCCAGTCGTGGTCGCCCATCATCCGGTGTGCCAGCAGTGCTCCCGGGCTGCCGCTCCCACTCACCCAACCAGCAATCAGGAACGACGGAGGCGCCAAACCAGGATCGGTGGGGATCCCCGCATCGAGGCTCGAGCCGAGCACACCCTGACCATCAGCGACCTCCAACAGGCCCGCTTTCAACTGCGTCTGCAGGAGTCGAATCGGCGTCGCCGGCAACGACGTCGACA
>JAYTRT010000487.1:0-4554 GCA_043746045.1 Actinomycetota bacterium
GACACCAGCATCCGGATCGGAAGTGAATCATGGGCATCGTTGACCGCGGCCGGCTGCCGAAGCCGCTCACCCAACTGTTCAACATGGGTCGCTCGTACAGTCTCTGGGTGTACCAATGGGGCCTGGCCTGCTGCGCCATCGAGATGGGCGCGGCGTTTGCCTCGCCTCGTTACGACGTGATGCGTCTCGGTGTCATCCCGTTGCCGGCGAGCCCGCGCCAAGCCGACCTCGTCGTGATCTCCGGAACCGTCACCGACAAGATGGCGCCGGCGATCAAGCGACTGTACGAGCAGATGCCCGAACCGAAGTACGTGATCAGTATGGGGTCCTGCGCGAACTGCGGGGGTCCCTACTGGGACAGCTACTCGGTCACCAAGGGTGTCGACCAGATCATTCCCGTCGACATCTATGTCCCCGGCTGTCCGCCGCGGCCCGAAGCGCTGCTCGAGGGCATCGTGTTGTTGCAGCAGCGGATCAAACACGAGGACATGGGGGCCCGCTGGCGTGGTGAGGGCTACAAACCGATGACGGTGATTCCGAAGCAAGACCGCGTCACGTTGTCCAAGCAGGACAAAAAGGTCGCCAAAGCGCGGCACGCGCTGGAGCAGGCCGAAGCAGAGGCCGCCAAAGCCGACGCACCGAAGCCCGACGCTGTGTCGGCTGATGTCGCCGGCGGCGACGCGAATCGTGGTGAGCCCGTTGTCGTCTGACATCGACCAGGCCGGGTCCCCGGTCGCCGAACTGCCGGGTGATGCGTTGCGTGAGCGGGCCGTCGATCAGTTGCGCAGTGCAATCGGCGACGCATTGATCGACTCGCTCGTCAAGCCCGGCGACGACATGTGGGTACGGGTCCGAACCGACGCGTGGCGTGATGCCGCGATCGCACTTCGCGATGTTCTCGGCATGGATTTCTTCTGCTTCCTGTCGGCCATCGACTGGATGCCGTCACCGTTCGGCCGGAGCGAGGACGACCCGTCACAGGCCCCGGTCGAGCGTGACACGGTGATCAAGCAGGGCTACACCGGTGGCGAGACCCGCTTCCAGATGTTGGCCCGCGTCAACAGCACGAGCCTGCACTTCGGGATCAACGTCAAGTGCGACATCCCCGACGACGACCTCGTCGTGCCCACGTGGATCCCCGCCTACGCCGGTGCGAACTGGCACGAGCGCGAGGCCCACGAGATGTTCGGCATCAATTTCGCTGGTCACCCGAACCTGATCAACATGTATCTACCAACCGGTTTCGAAGGCCACCCGCTGCGCAAGGACTTTCCCCTGCTGGCGCGTCTGGTCAAGCCGTGGCCGGGCATCGTGGATGTCGAGCCGCTGCCCGGCGAGCCGGCCGAAGACGCAACGGAGGTGGCTGAATGAGTGTCGAGACAATGCTCGGCGATCGCCAGAAGCTGGCCTACATCGCATCGCAGGCAGCCGACGCGCGACTGAATGTGGAACTCGAGACCGAGGGCATGACGCTCAACATCGGTCCGCAGCATCCAGCCACGCCCGGCACGCTGCGCATCATCTGCCGTCTCGAGGGCGAGCAGGTCGTGTGGGCCGAGCCGTCGGCCGGCTACATGCACCGTGGTTACGAGAAGTTGACCGAGGTGCGCACGTTCCCCCAAGTGACCACCTTGATCAACCGCATCGACTGGCTGGGCAGCTTCGCCAACGAAGTGCCGTTCATTCTCGCGTCGGAGAAGCTGATGGGCATCGAGGCGCCACCACGCGCTCAGCACATCCGCACGATCCTGTTCGAACTGAGCCGGATCGCCAACGTCGGCCTGTTCCTCGGTGATCTCGGCGTCCAGATGGGCGCAGTCACGCCGGTCTTCATGGCGTTCCGCGATCGCGAATACGTGCTCAACCTGATCGAGAGCGCGACCGGCGGTCGCTTCCACCCCAACTTCGACCGCATCGGCGGGCTCAAGGATGATCTGCCAAAAGGCTGGATCGACGAGACCCGTGGAGTGATGCGCAAGTTGCGCAATTTCTGCGACGAGATGGAAACACTGCTGTTCGGCAACGAGATCTTCCAGGTCCGCACCCGTGGCGTCGGTGTCATCCCGAAGGACATCGCCCTGCAGTACGGCTTGTCCGGTGCAAACCTTCGCGCCAGTGGCGTGGACTACGATCTGCGTCGCGACCAGCGAGTCGCGATGGCGTGGGACAAGGTCGACTGGAAGGTCTGGACCCATCCGGACGGCGACAGCTTCGCCCGCTGCTGGGTTCGACTGATGGAGACCCGCGAGTCCACCCTGATCGTCGACCGACTGCTGGACACGATGCCATCCGGTCCCGTGATGGCAAAAGTGCCGCGCATCATCAAAGTACCCGAGGGTGAAGCGTTCGTCGCCACCGAGAATCCGCTCGGCGAGATGGGCTACTACGTCATCAGCAAGAACGATCTCGGGCCGTTCCGGGTCAAGATCCGCTCGGCCAGCTTCAACAACATCAGTGTCGTTCCATGGGTCCTTCGCGGCGTGCTGGTGCCCGACATCATCACGATCCTGGCCTCGCTGTACTTCATCCTCGGCGACATCGATCGATGATGAGTGACCTCGATCACCTCCGCTTCGCTTCGGCTCCTCGGTCTTGCCGGCTGGTCGCTGGCGCTCCTACCGCCGGCCCGAACCAGGTGTTTTTCTGATGCTTTCTCTGGTGATCCCCTACTGGGGGCAGTCGTTGCTCCGCGTGCTCGGTGGCACGGTCGCTGTGCTGTTGCCTGCTGGCAGCATCGTGTATCTGTTCCTGTTCAAGATGATGAGCTTCATGCAGAGTCGTCTCGGACCAATGGAGGCCGGTCCGTACGGCTCGATGCAGTTGTTCGCCGAGGTCGGCAAGTGGTTGCAGAAAGAAGACATCATCCCGGAGAAGGCCGACCGGGTGATCTTCAAGATGGCGCCGCTGATCGTGTTGATGAGCACGTTCCTGCTCGTCGCCGTCGTGCCGTTCGGTCCCGATGCCTACTTCACCCAGTTCGACGCCGGCGTCTTCTACATGCTCGCGGTCAGCTCGGTCAGTGTGCTCGGCATCCTGATCGCAGGGTGGTCGAGTGCCAACAAGTATTCGCTTCTCGGTGGGTTGCGAGCGGCCGGCCAGCTGATTGCGTACGAACTCCCGATGGTGCTCGCCGTGGTCGGCGTCGTCATCCAGGCCGGCACGATGAATCTTCAGACCATCGTGTTGCGCCAGAACGGCGGGCAGATCTTCGGCTGGAGCGGTATCGGCAATCCGTACGTGTTGACGCAGTTCGTCGGCTTCGGGGTTTTCATGATCGCGGTCCAGGCCGAGCTGACCCAGTCCCCGTTCGACATGCCGATCGCCGAGTCCGAACTCGTGTCCGGCTACATGACCGAGTACTCGGGATTCCGGTTCCTGATCTTCTTCATCGCGGAATTCGCAACAGCGGGTGTTTTCTCGCTGATCGCGTCGGTGCTGTTCCTCGGTGGCTGGGGTGTCCCGTTCAGCTGGTTCGGGTGGCACAGTGTCGATCAGATCGCGAATTGGATGAACGTCGTTGGTCCGCTGATCATGTTCACCAAGATGATGGCGCTCGTGTTCGTGATCATGTGGGTCCGGTTCACCTACCCTCGTTTCCGTGAGGACCAGCTCCAGCGCTTCGCCTGGAAGGTGCTGATCCCTATTTCGCTCGCCAACATCATGGTCACCGCAGTATTGAAGGTCGCGTTCTGATGATCCATCTGACAATCGCCGAGGCAAGCGCAGCGACGAGGGGTGTGAGGGAGCGGGCAAAGCGAAGCCGAGCCCAGTCCCCAACGAGCAGAATGGTTGCCTTCTGATGCCCATCAAGCCGAAGGTACCGGGACTGATCAAGGGCCTCGGTGTCACGTTCAACACGATGATGACGACGCTCACCAAGGGCTCGAACACCGTTCAGTATCCGCACGAGAAAGAGGCGCCGCCGGTTCGAGCGCGCGGCGTCATCGCGCTACGCGAGGACAATTGCACGTCGTGCATGCTGTGTGCACGTAGTTGCCCGGACTGGTGCATCTACATCGAAGGCCACAAAGAGCTCGCCCCACCGCGCCGCGCCGGTGGTGCCGCGCGCAAGGTCAACAAGCTCGACCGCTTCGACATCGACTATGCGCTCTGCATGTACTGCGGTATCTGCGTCGAGGTCTGCCCATTCGACGCGCTCTTCTGGAGCCCTGAGTACGAGTACTCCGAGCCGAAGATCGCCGACCTGTTGCACGACAAGACCAAGCTCGGCGAGTGGATGGAAACCGTCCCGGAAGCGCCCGAGCTCGAAGTCGGCGCTGACAGGAAGGGCAAGAAATAGTGGTTGCCGAACAAACTCTTGTCGCCGAGAACATCTTCTTCGGCATCATCGCCGCGCTGATGGTCTTCGGTGCGATCCGGGTGGTGACGAGCAAGAACGTGGTGCACGCTGCGCTGTGGTTGGTCTGTGTCCTGGCTGGCGCAGCAGCGCAGTATCTGCTCGTCTACGCGGAGTTCGTGGCGGTGACCCAGGTGCTCGTCTACGTCGGTGCGGTGATGGTGTTGTTCCTGTTCGGCGTGATGCTGACCCGAGCC
>JAYTRT010000488.1:0-4539 GCA_043746045.1 Actinomycetota bacterium
AATTCGTGCAGTTCCATCCGACCGTTCTGTGGGTCGGGCCGGATGCGCGCGGGCAGCAGGCTCTGATCAGCGAGGCAGTGCGCGGCGAGGGTGCAATCCTGCATGACGCAGCCGGTCAGAGGGTCATGGCCGGGGTTCACCCGCTGGAAGATCTGGCTCCTCGCGATGTTGTTGCAAATGCAATCAGTCAGCGGATGGCCACCGGCGCAGGTGGGGTCGATGATCACGTGTACCTGGACGCCACGCATCTCGGAGCCCGCTTCTACGAGCGCTTTCCGTCGATCACGGCGTCGTGCCGGGCGATCGGTATCGACCCGGCGAAGGACCGTATTCCCGTCGCGCCAGCAGCGCACTATGTGTGCGGCGGCCTTCGTGCCGAGCTCGACGGTCGTACCGAGATGCCCGGATTGTTCGCTGTCGGCGAGGTCGCATGCACCGGGGTTCACGGAGCGAATCGTCTGGCCAGCAATTCACTCACCGAAGGTGTGGTCGCGGGCACGCGTGTCGGGCGCGACCTGGCGTGGGAGCTTCCCGAGTCGGTCGAACCAGACATGGGTGACAACGACGTGAACAGCATCCGGGTCGGCCTGTTGCCGGAGGAGATGCGCACGCAGGTGCGTTCGACGATGTCCCGGCATGTGGGCGTGATGCGTCGCCCGGAAGGTCTGCGCGCCGCCCAGGATTCGCTGGCTGACTATGCCGCGTCCGTGTCGGTCGATGTCGTGGCCAGTCGCCGAGCGTTCGAAGCAACGAACCTGCTGACGATCGCGACTGCGGTGGTCGAAGCAGCATCCGCGCGAACCGAAAGCCGCGGATGCCACCGGCGCAGCGACTTCACCGAGCCACGAGACGTCTGGCTGGTCCATCTCACCGAGCGCCTCGACGGTGGCGGCGCGGCGTATGTCACCGGAATTCCGGAAGGGCTGTAGATGTGATGTTCCACCCGATGTCCGAACCGACACGCACGCGTTTGATCGACGGCGGCGTCGATCCTGATGCCGTCGCCGCGCTGGTCCGGATGGCCATCGCCGAGGATCTGGCCGGAGGTGTCGACGTGACGTCGACGGCCACGGTTCCCGCAGGGCAGCGCTCGATCGCGACATTCGGTGCGCGAGGCGCTGGCACCCTCGCTGGTCTGGCCGTCGCCGCAGCGGTGATCGACACGATCTGTGGCGCGGATGCCAGCGATTTCGAATACCTCTGCGAAGACGGTGACGACGTCACCGGAGGCACCGACGTTGCCCGGGTCGAAGCGCCGACGCGCCTCCTCCTGACTGCAGAGCGGACAGCGCTGAACCTGCTCTGCCACCTCTGCGGCGTGGCCACGTTGACCCGTCGGTGGGCCGACGCATTGCAGGGCACGCACGCCAAGGTTCGTGATACGCGCAAGACGACACCGGGGCTGCGATTCCTCGAGAAGTATGCCGTGCGCTGCGGCGGCGGGGTCAATCACCGGATGGCTCTGAGTGACGCCGCGTTGGTCAAGGACAACCACGTCATGGCGGCCGGCGGTATCGCCGAGGCGTTCGCAGCGGTCCGCGCCCTCGCTGACGCCATTGCCGTGGAGATCGAGGTCGACGGGCTCGAAGGCCTGAACGAGGCGATGGATGCCGGCGCCGACCTGATCCTGCTCGACAACTTCACGGTCGCCCAGATGTACGCAGGTGTCGCCGCACGCGACGAGTTCCAGGCCGCTTCCGGGCGCCGTGTGCTGCTCGAGGCCAGCGGGGGACTGTCGATCGAGGTTGCCCGAGCAGTCGGCGAGACGGGTGTCGACTACATCGCAGTCGGCGGTCTGACGCACAGTGCGCCCGTCCTCGACCTCGGACTGGACCTCCGTACGATCATCTGATCGTGTCCGCGGTCGCTGGTCGTGCCTGGCTGTCAGAGTCGTGCGTGCCTGTCAGAGTCGTGCGTGATCGTCAGGTGGAGCGAGCCGCGATCCGGCGCAGCGGCGGCAGCGTCGGCGGCGGTTGCTGACGCGGCGGGAGTTCGGACAGCAGCAGTCGAGAAGCCTGGGTGATCGAGAAGACGGCTCGTTCGAACGCGGCCTCCGTGGCAGCCGACGTCTTTTGGACGCCACTGATCTTGCGCACGTATTGGCGAGCTGCAGCCTCGATCTCGGTTGCTGTCGCCACCGGTTGCAGGCCCCGCAGCGTGGTGATGTTTCGGCACATCCGTCGAGCCTATGCGCACTGCGAATCGACGTGAGGTGAGGTGACCGGATCAGGCGGCCGGGGCGACCTGCACCAGGTCGACGACGAGGATCAGGTCGGTGTTCGCAGGAAGGCCGAGCGAGCTGCTGCCGGACTCGCCGAACGCGTCGGCAGGTGGGATGATGAGCTCGCGTCGCCCACCGATTTTCATACCGGTGACGCCGCTGACGATTCCGACCAGGGTGTGCGTATCGAGCGGCAGAGAGACGGGAGTGCCAGTCTCCCATGACGACTGGATCTCGGCGCCTGTGTCGCCTCGGTAGGCAATCAGCTGCAGGTATGCGGTCGATCCGGCGACGGCCTCGGTCCCCGTGCCGACGACGAGATCGGTGTGGCTCGAGGCAGTTGCTCCAACGCTCGGCTTGATGTCCACCTTGGGCTTGTCCTCGACGTTCGCGGTCGGTACGTCGACGCCCGGCGTGATCGAGACGGCGTCGATCACGAAGGTCAGCGCATCGCCGGCTTTGATCACGGTGCCCTGCGGTGTGTTGCCGTAGGCAAGATCAGCAGGGATGTCGAGCTGGCGGCGGCCGCCGACCTTGATCCCGATCAGGCCCTGGTCCCAGCCTTTGATGACGCTTCCTTCGCCCAGAGTGACGGGAAAGGTCTGTCCGCGGTCGTAGCTGTTGTCGAATTCGGTACCGTCGGCTGAACGCACACCGATGTAGTTGACGGCGACGATGTCGCCCTTCTTGGCCGGCGCCCCGGTGCCTTCCTTGATGTCGGTGATGACGAGCTTGGTCGGCAGGGTCTTCGGGATCTGCACCTTCGGCTTGTTCGGCGATGTCGTCGAGGTCGCTCCGCTGCCGACAGTGGTGCCGGTGCCGGCGATCGTGGTCACGGAGCCGGCGACGGTGGTCGCCGCCGCTGACGTGGCGCTGTTCTTCGACATGCTGCCACATGCCCCGAGGAGCACCACGGGTACGACGAATGCACAGACGAAGGCGGACCGAGCTCGAAGGCGACGCATCCGAGGGACGCTACCGGAGGGGCAACGCAGACCGGTACGCGCCCGGGCTCATGCCGACGACTCGCCGGAACTGTCTCGTGAACGCGCTCTGGTCGTAGTAACCGCAGTCCGCGGCGATCTGAGACGCCGGCGCATCGGTCGTGCGCAAACGCAACAACGCCTGCTCGAGACGCATCCGCAGGACCAGTTGTTTGGCGCTGAGCCCCAGCGTGCGCTTGATCGCTCGCTCGAACTGTCCGACAGGCAGGCCTGCCGCTGCAGCCAGGCGGGCAACTGTCACCTGCTCGGCGCTGTGCTCCCTCGCGTACGAAACGGCGGCGGCGACGCCTGCGTTGGTGCCCGTCGCGGAATCAGCCGGAGAGCGGAGATCGACAGAGACGCTGGCGATCGAGACCGTGTCGATCAGCGTCTTGCTCGTCACGTACCAGCCCACGCTCTGGTCCGGTCGCAGGATCAATTCGAGCTCGTTGCGCAGTGGCTGGCCGGAAGCGCGGATCGCGGCATCCTGCTTCTCGTACGACGCGGCGAGCTCCGAGGGGAACAGGTCGCCGGCCGTCAGCCCGATCACGTCCGATGGTGAGGCCCGACCCGCACGATCAGCGAAAGCCTGATTGACGGCGATGTACCGACCATGCACGTCCTTGACGCAGAACATGACATGCGGAACGTCCGTGAGCAACGCAGCCATCGCGTCGATCACAGGATCAGTCACGTCCGATTCTCCCATGCCGGAACAGTTCGGCTCGGCACACGCAAATCTTGTACGAAGCGTGCGTCCACGGGCATTGCTCTGTGCAAGACGGCGGGTGTTCGATGGCAGCATGACCGACGTCGCGACCAGTTTCGACCATGCCCGCGAGCACGCCGACCACGAGCACGCCGACCACGAGCACGCCGACCACGAGCACGCCGATGTCGAGCGGGCAGTCGTCCTGGCCGAGCGGCTGCTCGGTGAATCACTGGCGATCGCGTCGGCCGCCGAAACCCGTCAGATGCGACGTCTCGGACGGCTGATCGAGGATGAGCGCGGCCGGGAACTCGTCCAGATGCTGACCGACGACGTGCTGCGAATCCACGATCCGGCGCGGGCCGCTCGGCGATTCGCCGATGTCGTTCGATCGGTCGGGATCCCAGAGTCGCTGGGGCGCCTCGACGCGCTGATGTTGCGTATCGGCGCCCGCGTGGTCCCGCGTGTTCCCCGGCTACTGATGCCCCTCGTCGTCCGCCGCGTCCGCAACGAGACGAAGGGCGTCGTGCTGTCGTCTCTCGACCCGGCGTTCGCAGATCACGTTCTTCGTCGAAAGGCCGAGGGCGTCGGCCTCAACATCAATGTCCTCGGTGAGGCGATCCTTT
>JAYTRT010000489.1:0-4531 GCA_043746045.1 Actinomycetota bacterium
CGGACGGCGACGCTGCTATGACCGATGCAGGCACCGGTTCGCACGCAGCCGTGCCCGCCGAGACGTTCGCTGCTTCGCTGATCGCGACCCCCGAAGCGAGCAGGGAGACGATCAGGAACGCGCTTCGGAACCGCATCGTCGAGACTCTAATCGGGCAACCCAGCGGGGTCAGATGCGCTCGAGCGACTTTCCGTCGAAGAGCGCGGCCATCTCCAGGTCAGCGACATCGGCAGCGAGTTGGTCGTTGGTCGGCATCGGCGCCGAACTGACGGCGGCGTCGAGAACCGCCGGCAGGATGCGAGCATCGCTGGTGGTGTTCAGGAACAGTCCGGGCCGATTGAGGACGAACGCGACACCCCGATTCAGCGCCTCGCCAACGGGTAGTGGCTGATACCACGAGTAGTGCGGATCGGCGTTGTCGGCAGCCCACCGTCGACGAGCGACCGATTTGATCGTCTGCACTGCGGTGTTGCTCGCGGCACAACGCGCGACGAGTGCATCGAACGATGTCGCATACCGCTCGTTCTGCATCATCAGGTAGTTGTACGGCAACAGCACCGAGTCGTAGTCGAACCGGTCAAGGCTGGCGAGATGCATGTCTGCGATTCGCGTTCCGTGGCCGGTCACGCCGATGAAACGGACCAGGCCCTCTGTGCGCGCCTGGACGAGCGCCTCGACTGCGCCGCCGGGTCCGTGCGCGGTCTCGAACTCGTCGGGCTCGACGAGGTTGTGCAGCTGGATCAGATCGACGTGATCGACGCCGAGACGTTGCAGCGAGAGTTCCAGTTCGCGACGCGCCCCAGCACCTGTTCGTTCGCCGGTCTTGGTGGCGAGGAAGAAGTCGGCGCGGTGGTCCGCCAGAAAAGGCTGCAGGCGCAGTTCCGATTCGCCGTACGAGGCAGCGGTGTCGATGTGGTTCAGTCCTCGGTCGCGAATCAGCTCGAGCGTCTGATCGGCGCGTGTCTGGCTCATTCCTCCGAGGGCTGCCGCTCCGAAGACGACGCGGCTACTGGTGTGGCCGGTGCGGCCGAAAAGTTGGCGATCGATCATCCGGCCGATGTTACGTCGGCCATCTCGATCTCGTCACGGTCGACTCATCCATCGGCCTGTGTCAATCGCACCTCGTGGGTCGCAGATCCGGGCGACATCAGCTCCAGCAGTCGGAGGCCCTCGGCGGTGATCTCGTCGGCTTCCCCCGCACGCATCGGGTCGGCGTGCCGGACGATCAACGTCGTGCTGCCAATGGTCGGGTCGTTCTCGATCTGCCACGTCGCGGTCAGGAACCCGTCGTACAGAACGGTGCCCCGCACGGGGCTGACCGGGGAAACGAGTCGCCGGCGATGCACCTCGGACATGACGCGTGTCCGGTCGGCGTGGGACAGCATCACGTTGTCGTACTCGGGGAGGAACCGAGTCGGTGCCGGCGTGTCCGGATCGATGATCGTCGCATCGGCAAGGTCGAACAACTCTCGGCCGTTCGGATCGTGGAAGACGCGAAGGCGGTCCCTCAGCCGGTCCGCCACGGCTCGCTGTCCGGTCAGCCGCGACCATGCAGCGATGTCGGCCACGGATGCCGGGCCGAAGGCAGCCAGGTATCGCAGGACGATGCCGTCGATCGCATCTGGTGCGGGCCGGGCGAGTGGATGTCCGAGCCACGTCTCGATGTTCGCCAGCGTGACCTGCATGCTCTGGCCCCAGACACCGCGTGGCGGAATCTGGACCAGGGCGAGCCTGATCCGGATCGCGAAGAACAGCTCGGCGGCATCGCACCCGGGAAACCGGTCCGTCAGCAGGGCCCTGATCTGAGCACCCGTGAGCGGCCGCTCGTCGAGCAGCGGCCGGATGAACGTGATCACCGCGTCGAGATCGACTGCGCCGAGATCGCGGTGGCGGGCGAGCTCGGCGTCGAGCACGGGCTGGCTGAGCGGACGAAGGAGGAGAGCATCCTCGGCGGTCAACAGATGGATCGTGCCGCGCATCACCACGATCCGGACGAGCTGGCGCTCCGTGAGCAGACGGCCGACCTCGTCGATCGCGGCCGGGCCGAATTCATCGACGCGCGACCACAGGCCCACGTACGGGTTCAACGGAAGTTGCGCTTGCATCCCAACCAGATGGCGGACGACGTCGAGCGGGTCCATCGTCGCTCGACGCAGGAGAAGCTGCCGGTGGAGCGTGGTCCGATTCAATTCTCGAAGGCTCAACGAAGTGGCTGAGTGAGGACTCACTCAGGTACGATAGCTCGCGATGTTGACCGACGATCTCCCCGCCAGGACGCAGCGTGCCGGAGCACTGCCGCCGGACGAGCGGCGGGCCGCGATCATCGCTGCAACACTGCCGCTGTTGCTCGAACACGGGTCCGCCGTCACGACGCGGATGATCGCCGTCGCCGCCGGCATCGCCGAGGGAACCATCTTCCGTGTCTTTCCGGACAAGGATTCGCTGATCGCCGCCGCCGTGGCGAAGGCGTTCGATCCGGCGCCGATGGACGCCGCTCTGGAAGGTATCGATCCCACACTCCCGTTCGAGAAACGGCTTGCAGTTGCGGTGGCAATCGTCCAGGCGCGGTTGACCGACATCTGGAAACTGATCTCCAGTGTCGGTGGCGACAAGGTGCCGGACAAGCGTCGTGGCCCCGCCGAGGTGATACCCGGTCTGGTCGCCCTGTTCGAGCCCGAACGCGACCGCCTCGACCACGACCCGGTCGCCGCTGCACGCATGCTGCGTGCGCTCACTCTGGCGGTCAGCCACCCGACGCTGATCGCTGATCAACCAATGTCTCCCGAAGACATCGTCTCGCTGCTGCTCGACGGTATCCGCCGTCGCCCGAAGAAGAAGTCACAGGAATCCCGATGCTGAAGCGCTTGCTCACGACCTACCTCTACAAGTACCGGTGGCTGCTCGGTGCGGTCGTCGGACTGCAGCTGGTGCAGACCATGGCCACGTTGTACCTGCCGAGCCTGAACGCGAACATCATCGACAAGGGCATCGCGCGGGGCGACCACGGCTACATCTGGCGAACCGGCATGTTGATGTTGGCCATCACCGTCGTGCAGATCGGATTCTCGATCAGCGCCGTGTACTTCGGCTCCAAGACGGCGATGGGTTTCGGACGCGACGTCCGTGGCGGGCTGTTCCACCGGGTCACCGACTACTCCACCCAGGAAGTCAACCTGTTCGGCGCGCCGTCGCTCATCACGCGCATCACCAACGATGTCCAGCAGGTGCAGATGCTCGTCCTGATGACGTGCACACTGTTGGTCGCGGCACCGATCACGATCATCGGCGGAACGATCATGGCTCTGCGCGAAGACGTCGGACTGTCGGGGATCCTGCTGTTCAGCATTCCGGCCCTGACCATCGGCGTCGGTCTGGTCATCTCGCGGATGATCCCTCAGTTCCGTCTGATGCAGGTCCGCATCGACGGCATCAACCGGGTCCTGCGCGAGCAGATCACGGGTATCCGCGTCGTGCGTGCGTTCGTCCGCGAGCCAGACGAGGCAAAGCGTTTCAAGAGCGTCAACGACGACCTGACCGAGACGTCGCTCAAGACCGGGCGGCTGATGGCGTTCATGTTCCCGCTGGTCTCGCTCGTGCTGAACGGGTCCAGCGTCGCCGTGCTGTGGATCGGTGCCAACCGGATCAACTCGGGTGCCATGTCGATCGGCGCGCTGATCGCATTCCTCAGCTATCTCGCCCAGATCCTGATGTCGGTGATGATGGCCAGCTTCATGGCTGTCATGATCCCTCGCGCAGCAGTGTGCGCCGAGCGGATCCAAGAGGTGCTCGACACCCAATCATCGGTGCGCTCCGCCGACGATCCCGTGACCTCGGTGGCGCTGAAGGGCTCGCTCGAGTTCCGTGACGTCGCCTTTCACTACCCGGGCGCCGAGAAGGCCGTGCTGTCGAACATCTCGTTCACGTCGAGGGCTGGTCAGATGACGGCGATCATCGGGTCCACTGGTTCGGGCAAGACATCGTTGATCAACCTCGTCGCGCGGCTCGCCGACGCGACGGGCGGAGCGGTGCTCGTCGACGGAGTCGATGTCCGCGAGTTGCAACCGGATCTGCTGTGGGACCGGATCGGTCTGATTCCTCAGAAGCCGTACCTGTTCTCGGGGACCGTCGAGAGCAACTTGCGTTACGGCAAGCCCGACGCCACCGACGACGAGTTGTGGGAGGCGCTGGAAGTGGCTCAGGCCAAGGATTTCGTGACGGCGATGCCCGGTGGGCTCGATGCCCGCATCGCCCAGGGTGGGTCGAACGTTTCCGGTGGCCAGCGTCAACGGCTGGCCATCGCCAGGGCGCTCGTCCGCAAACCGGAGATCTACCTGTTCGACGATTCGTTCTCTGCGCTCGACCTCGCCACCGACGCCAGGTTGCGCGCCGCTCTGGCTCCACACACCGCAGGGTCGACGGTGATCATCGTCGCGCAGCGAGTCTCCACGATTTCGCGAGCCGATCAGATCCTGGTTCTGGAGGACGGCGAGACGGTCGGTATCGGTACCCACGAGGACCTGCTCGAGACCTG
>JAYTRT010000490.1:0-4526 GCA_043746045.1 Actinomycetota bacterium
CCCATTCCGCATCGGCCGATCGCGATGCCGCCGTCGGATGCCCGACCGGTGAGAACATCGCCTTCGCCTCGGGCGCCGATCCTGCTCAGCTGTATTCGCTGTGGTTCCACTCCCCGCCGCACCTCGCCAACATCGTCGATGCCGACTACGCCAGTGCTGCCACCAGCTTCGTGGTTCGCACCGAGGCCAACGGCGCACAGACGATCTGGGGCGCAACTGATTTCGCCCTCTGCTGACGGAACCGACTGAACGACTGGCCCGGCTGGGGCGACGGGGCGCCGTCAGGGCTTCGGCGGTCGAGGAACGAACGGGCTGGTCGTGCGGATGTACTCGTCATAGCCCTGGCGGCGCTTGCCGATCGTCTTCTCCAACATCGTCACCCCGGACACCCTGCGCAGTAGGAATGTCATCACCGCCGAACCAATCAGTCCCCACGCGCCGGCTCCGGTCTCGGCCGCGACGATCCCGATGCCCCACCACACACACGCATCGCCGAAGTAGTTCGGGTGGCGTGTGTAGCGCCACAGACCGAGATTCATGACTTTGCCCTTGTTTGCGTCGTCGCGCTTGAACCTGGCGAGTTGGTAGTCGCCGACGCCCTCGAAGAACAGCCCGATCAGGTACACGCCGACGCCGATGAACGCGATGATCCCGACCTTCGGGGTCCGGACGGCCTGACCGAGCTGCACCGGCAGCGAGACGACGAACATCAACAGGCCCTGGAGGCCGAACACCGAGTACAGGCTGATCAGTCCGAACTTGTCCCCGAAATGGCGACGCATCGCCCGGTAGCGGTAGTCCTCGCCATTGCCGTGGTTGCGCAGGAAAAGGTAGATCGCCAGTCGGAGACCCCAGATCGTGGTCATCGTAACGAGCAGCCATCGGCGCTTCGTGTCGCCACTGTCGGTTCCCAGCGCGACCGTCCAGGCAACGACGACGAAACCGAGGCCCCAGACGATGTCGACGATCGATGCGTTCTTGATCACGATGCTGATCGTCCACGTGATCAACATCAGGACGACGATCGCGATCGCGGCGAGTGCCATTGCGTGACCCATCAGTTGCCATCTCCCCCACGACCGACACCCCGACCAGCGAAGGAATTCCGTGAATCCCGAGCGGCGAGAGCTTGATCGACTTCATTGTCCATCCGGAGCCATTGTTCGTCGAGCCAACCCGCGAATGCATCGCCGCGGGGGACCCGTTCGGACGGTACTCGCCTGGCCACGAACCGGATCGGTTGGAGACGATGACCGAGTGCCTTGAGAATTCCTCCGAACGTGTCGAGGCCCTCGAACCCGATGTGCCACGCCAGCACCACGTCGACGTCCGGGGCACCGTCGATCATCGCCTGCGCACCGCTCGGCCGTGGCGGGAGGAGGTGCTGCAGCCCCGCCAACCGAGCAGCACGACCTGCGTCGCGTTCGGCGATCCGGGCCAGAGCCGACTGTCGCTTGGGGGTATTGGCCCGCGTCCCCTCCGGGAAGATGATCCCGACATCGAGCGGGCCCATGTCGGCGACGAGATGTCCGAGGGCGAGCAATTCCGGAGCGGAATCGTTGGTCCCGCGGTCGAGGAAGTAGTTGGGGACACGTGCGCCAACCACGTCGAGGCAGGGATCGACGAGCAGTTCACGTTTGAGCACGAACCGCGGGTGCATCCGCGCCATGGAAACAACGACGTGAGCTGTCACCAGCGAGTCGGCCAAGCTCGCGTGGCGGACGAAAAGCAGTACCGGGCCGGGCCCGAACACGTCGACGACATCCGCTTCCAGCCGGATCCCGCACGTGACTCGCAGCGCGGACAGCAGATGCCCGGCCCACCATCGCTGCAGGGCGTAGTGGGCGCGTTGGTTGTCACGTTGCAAGCCGATCCACAGCACGAACGCCATCGTCACCCCCGCGACTTCGAGCCACGCCCAACAGGTGCCGAACGCGAGCAGTCGAATGATCGGGAGCCTGAACTGCAGCCGTGCACCGTCGAGAATCACCCCGATGAGCACCCACGCCGGTGCCGTGATGGTCAACACCACTGCCAGCGCGAACAATCCGGGAACTGTGAGGGCGCGTCTTTTGAGCGTCGTGTTTGACGTCATACCACCAGTTCGACACCACCACTGTTCCGGATGCACCATGTTGATGGCACGTTGACCAAATCTCATCGGAACATGCGGGTCAGCTGATGTCGAGGTGGAACTTCTCCATGAACAACGCGGCGTATTCGGCGTCGTCGACCGCCGTGCTGAGGTTGATCCACTCGGCGTCGGTCATCGCCGCTCGCCCCTCGATCAGTTCGGATCCACCCCAACTGCACGGGTAACGCAGTTTCGGCTGATCCGTCGTGATCGCGTGGTGGATCAACGCAGCGACGTCGAACGGATCGGTCGCATCGGCCATGCCGGCGGCATACATCTGGAACAGCCGTCGATAGTGCACGTCGTACACTCCCGTCTGGTTCGGAGCATCGACGTTCTTGGCGAAGATCGCCGACTTCGTCACGCCAGGCTCGATGATCGCGACCCTGATCCCGAATGGCGCGAGCTCCTGAGCAAGACCCTCCGACAGCCCTTCGAAGGCCCACTTCGAGGTCACATAGGGAGACTGGCCGAGTGCTGCGAACCGGCCAACGACCGATGTGATGTTGACGACACATCCATTGCCGCGCTGGCGCATCTGGGGCAGCACCGCCTGCAGGCACCGCACGGCTCCACACAGGTTCACGTTCATCACGTCGAGGTACATCGAGGACGGACACTCCTCGGCAACCGCGTTCCCGCCGACTCCGGCATTGTTGACGAGCACGTCGACCCGTCCGTCCGACAGCGCGAGGATCTCGGCGAAGCCATCGCGCACCGAATCGTCGGACGCGATGTCTGCTTCGACGAGCCTGACCGAGACGCCGTGTTCAGCCGCCATTGCGTTGAGCTTGTCGGCCTTGGTCACACTGCGGACTGTGCCGTAGACGTCGTAGCCCTTCGTCGCGAGGTGGATGGCGGTGGCTCGGCCGATCCCCGAATTGGCTCCTGTGACGACGGCGACCCCAATGGGTTCAGTGCTCATCGTCCCACAGTAAACGCGAAGCGCCCGGACCCCTCAGATGGGGGTCCGGGCGCGCTCGTCCCGATCGGCCGATCTCAGCCGGTGGTGGCCGGTGTCGTCGCCGGTGTCGTCGTCGACGTGGTCGAGTCGGCGGGCTTGGTCGGCTTGACGCCGTTGACTTCATTCGTCACGCGCTGGGTGATGTTCGCCGTCTCGGCAGCGACGAGAGCGTCGATCACCTTCTGCACGTCGACGCCCTTTTCCTTGGCGACGTCGGCGATCGTCTTACCGGCTTGGAGCTCGGTCTTCAGTGCATCACTGGTGACGCCCAACGCGGTCGCTGCCGCGGTGAGATCAGCGCCGCGTCCGCCACCGAAGCCACCCCCGAAGCCGCCGCCGAAGCCGCCATGGCCACGGCCACCCTTACCTCCGCCCATCCCATCGGGGCCGTTCCCACCCGGGGTACCCGTACCTGGCGTGGCGCCCGTTGGGGGCGTCGGACGGTTGGTCTGGATACCAGCGAGGATTGCGTCCTCCTGAGCCTGGGTGATCGTGCCGGCGGTGACCAGCTTGTCGAGCTCGCTCTTGACGAACACGGCGGGTCCCCGACGTTGGGTGCCGGTCGGGGGTGTCGAGCTCCCGGTGGCGGGGGGTGTCGTCGTGTCGGTGGTTCCACTCGTTCCGGCTGGCGGGTCGGTGGCGATCGTCGCCGACTGGACGCCGACATTGCTCGCCCCGGCGCTGTTCGGCATGTTCAGGACGACGCCCGTTCCGGCGCCGATGAGCATCGCACCCGTCACTCCGGCGATAGCGAATTTTCTCTGTCGTTTCATGTGCAGCTCCTTCTCGGCGGGGCAACTGTTGTTCCCCTCGAACCTCACGAGGTTGCGCCCCGTAGGTGTGAACGCAATCGCATCAAGGTGAGAGCCGGGTGAGAACCGGCTGTGAATCTTTCGCCGTCACCGTTCTGCTGGTCAGGAGGGGCTGGTCAGGAGGGGCTGGCCACGAGGGGCAGGATGAACCCGACGATCGCACCGCCATCAGCACTGTTCTCGGCGAACGTCGACCCGCCGTGTGCAGCAGCGACCTCGGTGACGATCGACAGCCCGAGGCCGGACCCCGGCTGCGACCGCGCTGCAACAGCCCTGAAGAACCGGTCGAAAACGTGGGGGAGGTCATCAGTCGCGATGCCGGGCCCATGATCGCGAACGGCGATCCGCCCGCCGATGGCCGACAATTCGATCGGTGCCTGCGTGCGATCGAACTTGGCGGCGTTGTCGAGCAGATTGGTGATGGCCCGTTCGAGCAGCAATCGCTGCGCCTCGACCACACCGGAGTCGGTACGCACTTCGATCGTCCGGCCCGATCGCCGGCCGACGCGTTCGGCAGCAGCCTCGACGGCCTCAGCGAGCGGCATCGTCCGTATTGGTTCGTCGGACGTTCGGCCCGAGCCGACGGCGACCACTTCTTCGACGAGCGATGACAGCT
>JAYTRT010000491.1:0-4513 GCA_043746045.1 Actinomycetota bacterium
CGACAGCATTGGACCGACCTCGAGGCACTCGGCCTCACCCAGGTCGACCAGCTGCTCGACCTGTTCGGTGAAACCGGACCGGCTTCGGCCGCCGAACTCGCGCTCCGAGCGATCTGGGCGGCGGAGGCCAATCACCCGATTCTGAGAGCTAAGTTCCACGATCGACTCACACGTCTCGAAGGCCTGCCGCCGCCTCTGGCCCGAGCTGTCGAGGCCGAACGAATCCGCACGCTCACCAAGACGATCCAACCCACAGAGGCGGTGGAATGCGCCGACAGACTGCTGGCGCTGACGCCGCCCGACGAATTGATCACACGCGGCCGCGCCCTTTTGGCCAGCGCCCACGCTCACGCCGTCATCGGCACCGAGATCGACCACACTCGCGCCCATCTCCAATTCGAACAAGCAGCACAGTTGTTCGAGATCACCCACGAACATCGGTGGCGGGCCGAGGCGCTGGCCAGACTCGGATACTCGGTCTTGTTTCACCAGGGTCGCCCACACGACGGCGTCGCGGCAATGGAAACGGCGTTATCGCTCCTGCCGTCGGGCGATCGCACACGTGCGGCGTGGTTGAGCTCGTACGCCGACGTGCTCGACACCGTCGGCAAAGGGGTCGAGGCCCAAGCGGCCGCCAATGAAGCGATCGACATCGGCGAGCGTCTCAACGACCACGGTGTCATCGGACTGGGTCTGTGGTCGCGAGCATGGATCGCCGGACGGCGAGGCGACCACATGGCCGTCCGGGGTGCAATGCGAGAGGTGGAGAAAATCCAGCCCGGTTGGTTGTCGTCGCACAGCGGGATCGAATTCTACGGCTCCATCGCCGACTTCCTCGTCACGCTCGGCGATGTCGACGGAACGCGATACTGCGAAACCAAGGCCCGCAGACTGCACGAACAATGGCCCTACCAAGCAGCCATCGACATGATGACGGCAAGAATCGAGGCCCACATCGGAGACGCTGGAACTGCGCTCCGACTCCTCGAACATGCCGATGCTTCAGTCGGAGCACAACACAACACACGCTGGGTGCGACGTCTGGAGAGTGCGCTCGCCTGCCTGCGCCTCGGCGATCTCGAACGTGCCCGAGCGTTCGTCGACGACGCGATGCAGATGACACTGTCAATGGGAGTCCCCGACCTGCCCGCGCGGTTCGAACGGCCCCTGCTCGACCAACTCGCCGTCCTGAACGCCGTCGATTCGACCACGGCGATCACCACCATCGAAGAGCCATTCGTGATCACACTGCTCGGCACGTTCTCGGTCCGTCACGGACATCGCGACCTCACGCCGCCAGCCGGCCACCCGTCGACACTGGTGAAACTCCTGGCGTTGCGGAAACGCCTCACCATCGACGCCGTCATCGACGAGCTCTGGCCGGACGTTGATGTCGACACCGGCCGTGCACGCCTCCGGAACACGATCAACCGCTTACGATCGCGGTCAGGCGCGATCGTCGAGCGACAAGGTGAGTCGCTCATACTCGGTCCCTCTTCGATCACCGACGTCGATGCGTTCGATGGGGCGGCTGCTGACGCGCTGGCCGCCGATCACACCCGCCGGATCGGACTCGCACGCATCGCGATCTCGATGTATGCGGACGACCTGCTCCCCGGCGACGTCTTCGATGATTGGGCTGCCGCGCCGCGCGAGCGACTCAGGCGACGCTTCCTTGCCCTCATCGACCTGGTCGCCGAAGCTGCCGAAGCCGAAGGGAGCCTCGACGAGGCAGCGCGCTTGCTTGACATCGGCATCGCTTCCGACCCGCTCGACGAGCAGCGTTACGTTCGCCTCGGTCAGCTCTTGAGGAGCCAGGGCCGCACCGGTGCCTCCCGACAGATCTCGCAGCAGGGCATCGCAGTGTTCACCGAACTCGGACTGGAACCCAGCCGCGAACTCCTCCAGTTGGGTGGCTGACCTCGTCGAGCCCGCCTCGCCGAGCCACATGCGCCGGAACAGTCGGACGGACGTCGGACACCCACCGCCGATACTCCCCGTGTGGCACCATCAACACACCACACGCACCGCAGCCGTCCCCTCGCCCTGCTCCTGCGACTCCTCCCACATCAAGGACTCGACAGACAGATGGTCGGCCACGCCGAAGTGATCGAAACCGGCGAGATCGTCTCGATCGCCAACCAGAACGATCTGATCGACCTCGTCCAGCGGCTGAGCAACCAGAAGATCGACAACCACGGCGACGATTGTTGACGAGTGAGTTCCGTCTGGTGGTGTGGAGGCGGCCAGCATCTGCGTAGCGATGTCGGTCATCGAGCCGTCCTTGGACCAGCTGTCGAAGTTCCGGGGTGAGGTCGGTGAGTAATTGCTCGGGTCGTGGGCGGCGGCTCCACATCCGT
Organism: Actinomycetota bacterium; assembly: GCA_043746045.1. Taxonomy (GTDB): domain Bacteria; phylum Actinomycetota; class Acidimicrobiia; order Acidimicrobiales; family Ilumatobacteraceae; genus WLMZ01. The sequence continues at coordinate 2,361 of JAYTRT010000491.1, forward strand.
TGATACCCGGCGTGCGACCGATGCTCGCCAGATGACTCAATGTTGCGCAGCACCTGACGGCACACCGTCGACGGCCGGCTCTGACGCCGTCGGTGATAGCTGATAGCGAACGCAAGCAACCCAACCAGGCAATTGCAGGCAGCCACAGCATGCAGCGACACGGGCAGCGAAAGAGGCCAAACCCCAGCGATTGTCGTTTGTCGATTCGCTGGGCGGGGCGGAGGAGACAGGCCGCGACAGTCAGACCGGATTGAGTTGATCAGAGAGCACCGAGTTGACGACGTTTGCGAAAACTCCGTCGTTCCCGTGGCAGCGACGGAACTCGGGCTCGAGACGCAACGCTGTTTTCGAATGCAACGGTGCCGGCGCGCACAGGACCGCATCGGCGAGTTCGAACAAGGCGTCCGCACAGCGGCTCAAACATCCGTAGAAGCCGGCGCTGAACTGTCTCAGCTGCACATCACCGTGGTGCTCATCATGAACAGCCAATGCTCGCAACCGTTCCCATGCTCGCGTACTACCGAACCCACGGTCTGCGAGTCCGATCACGAACTCGTGCTTGCGCTTCGATGCGGCCGATCAGCCGCTATATCCGGGTGCTGGCTGGTACTCGGCTCCGCGCTGATGTGAATACCGACAGCACCCGGCGGCACCACACGGCGCCAAGCCGGTGCGGAACCGATCGAAGCCCGAAGCCCGGATGGGCGGTCGGGAGACACGTCCGGTGGCTCAACACGATCTTGTTCAGCGGTCTAACTGCGTGTCGCCGTGACAGGATGCAAAGGGGAGGCTCGATGACCCTCGCCTGCCCTTCGGGTGGATGAGCCGCGCCGCGCACGAACTGGCCCGGGCCTCGTTCACGGTCGAGATCTGCTTACGGCGAGTGAGGAGCGCAAGGACGAACCCAGCGATTGTGCCGGCGAGCAGTCACCGAGGATGAAGAATGCCCCCCACGCCGCCTTGGGCAGCCGGTCACCATCATGCTGAACCGATCCAGTTGTGTTGTTCGAGACGGTTTGGGATGCGGTCAGGATCGCAGGATTGCGACTTCACGGGCGTGCTGGCGGCGTCCGATCAGCTTGAAGGCGATGCGCGCTGGGGGCGGGACGTTGAGGAGGAATTTCTTTGCCTCCTCGGGTGATGCCTCCTCGAGGATGTGGCCCAGCATCACGAGTCGACGTTTGCCTGGGATGCCAGCGAACCCGTGTTTGGCCAACTCTGCCCATTGCTCGCCAGTCAGGGAGCGGGCCACCATTGGAAGGACCGTAGTTTCCTCCTCATCCAAGTGTGCGTAGAGGACATCGTTCATCGACTCGATCTCGCCTGCCATTTTCTCCCCGGCGGTGGCGTCGGCAGACGTGATCCATGCTGGCACGTCGCGCTGCACGCTGAGCAGGGTGGCTGCGACGTGGGCGTGCTGAGTTTCCATCCGCTCGATCGTCGGAGCGTCGAGATCGGGTGAAGTTCTGAGCGCTGGCCAGAGAAACCTGTCCTCACCATCGTGATGGTCACGCAGAAAATCGGTCATTTCGCTGACGTGTCGTGCGACGCGTTGTGCGCGCGGCGGGTTGCCTCCGGCGCGACGGATCATCCCAGGCAGTAGCCCGAGTTCTCGTCGGATCAGCCGGTGGATGAGCAGCATGTCGTGGGTGTTGATCGGATTCGATGTGGACATTTGGAACTCCAATGATGGGTGAATGAGCGCGGGTGAAAGGCCGGGGCGTGATTCGAGAGGTGTGAGGGCGCGACCATGAAATGATTCGAGGTGGCAGTCGGTGATCTTGGACAGGCGGGCGTGTCCGGCGATCCGCGACTCGTTGTCGACACGTTGAGGTGGTGTCTGTGAGGTGAATTCGAGGGTGCCTGCAGTTGAGCCCGAATTCGCTTCTCGAGGCCGCTACTTCAGGAGATCGCCGTAGCCGTTCCAAGCGCCCATCGCCCTCAACCGGGTGACGAATCGGCGCGGACGGGTCACCCATCCACGGTGACAGTTCCCTCATGGCTGCGCATCCATGGAACAACGCAACTATCGCGAGACAGCGTGCGCGCACCCAGACCGAGCCCACAAACGCCGGTGTTGCGGCTGCGGCGGCTCCCGTCAGGCACAACTGCAGCAACTATGGTGATGGTCCGGCGAGAGGCGTTGATCCAGG
>JAYTRT010000492.1:0-4507 GCA_043746045.1 Actinomycetota bacterium
CGAACACGCCCGGCCCGAACACGCCCGGCCCGAACACGCCCGGCCCGAACACGCCTGGCACAGGCCGTCAGAACACCGTGTAACCGCCGTCGACGGTGACGGTGTCGCCGGTGTGGAACGTCGTGGTCGGGTCGGCCAAGAAGACCGCAGCCGGGCCCATCTCGCTCGGATCGGCCCATCGCCGCACCGGTGTGCGCGCAACGGTTGCATTGCGGAACCGATCCGACGCATAGCCGGCAGCGGCCATCTCTGTGAGTGTCCAGCCGGGAAGCAACGCGTTGACGCGGATCTGGTGGCGGGCGAGCGCAACCGACAGTGCGCGGACGAGGCCGAGGAGCGCCGTCTTCGATGTCCCGTACGCCTCGTTGCCGGCAGCGCCGTGGATCGCCGACGTGGACGACACCGCCACGAGTGATCCGCCGCCGGCGGCGATCATGTGGCGCGCCGCTGCGCGGAATGTGAGAAACACGCCGTCGAGGTTGGTCTGCATCACTGCTCGCCAATCGTCGAGCGTGGTGTTCACGAACGAGGTGCCGGTCCCTCCCCGACCAGCATTGGCGAACACCGAATCGATCCGACCGCCGGCCGCCGCGACCGACGCCGCGAAAGCGGTCTCGACCGATTGCTCGTCGCCGACATCGCACGTGAACGCGTGAGCGCCGATGCCGTCGGCGGCCAGAGCGACGAGCGCGTCGTCGTTCTTGGCCCCGTTGCGGCCCCACACGACGATCTGCGCTCCGGCGCGTCCGCACGCCGACGCCATCGCCAGCCCGATGCCGCCGTTGCCACCGGTGACCAACACGGTCCGGCCCGACAGTGACGTTGTTCGCGCTGGCAAGTCGATCGATGTCACGTTCGGGAACATAACCCCCACGATCGACGTCGGGCGTGACGAGGACCCGGCCACTTCCCTGTTTCACCGAACCACCGGTCGGGTAGACCGACACGCATGGCCGACTTCCCACCGTTGGTCGCGACGTACCGCGTCCAACTCACTCCGACCTTCGGGCTGCGACAGGCGACAGCGATCGTCCCGTACCTCGCCCGACTGGGGATCAGTCATGTGTACACCTCGTCGTATCTGCAGGCAGCAGCTGGGTCGACGCACGGGTACGACACCACTGACCACGCCCGTGTCAGCGCGGAACTGGGTGGCGAAATCGCGTTGATCGCTTTCCACGAGGCGTTGCGCGAGCACGGCATGGGCAACGTCGTCGACGTCGTGCCGAACCACATGTCCGTTGCCGATGCGTGGGCAAACCAACGATGGTGGAACGTGCTGCGCGACGGCCCGGGCAGTGAAGCGGCCCGATTCTTCGACATCGACTGGACGCCGCCCGAGCCCAAGCTGTCGGGCAAGCTCCTGCTGCCGGTGCTCGGCAACGACTACGCATCCGAGTTGGCCGACGGCAAGATTTCGATCGTGCCGGTCGACGGCGGATGGGAGGTGCACTATGGCGACCTCCGCTTCCCGGTCGCCGTCGGGTCGGTTTCGCGGACACTCTCCGAGCCGTCCGAGGTGCATGCCGCGCTCGAGCACCAGCACTACCGCCTCGCCTGTTGGCGTGTCGGGCGTGACGAGATCAACTACCGCCGGTTCTTCGATGTGACGACCCTCGCCGGTGTTCGGGTCGAGGATCCGGAGGTGTTCGCCGCTGTGCATGAACGCACCCTGCAGTGGGTTCGATCCGGCGCTGTGCAGGGGCTGCGGATCGATCACCCCGACGGTCTCCGTGATCCGACGGGCTATCTCGAGGACCTCAGATCCGCCGCACCTGACGCCTGGATCGTCGTCGAGAAAATTCTCGAACCGGGCGAAGAACTCCCGGACAGCTGGCCCGTCGACGGCACAACGGGCTACGACACGATGCGCAAATTGTCAGCACTCTTCGTCGACCCGGCCGGGGAACAGACGCTGACGACGGTCTTCAACTCGTTCGTGTCGGATTGGCGTGACTACGACGAACAATTGGTCGAGAGCAAACGGGTGGCGATCGAGCAACTGTTCGGAGCAGAGGTGACTCGCCTCGTCGGTCTTGGCGCCCAGCTCTGCGAGGCCAGCATCGTTGCCCGCGACTTCAGCCGTGCAGAGATCCGCCGAGCGATCGTCGCGCTGCTCGTTGCGACACCGGTGTACCGCACATATGTGGAAGATGGTGGAGGACCGGTCTCGGAGCCGGACGAGGCGGTGATGTTGACCGCGCTCGCCGTCGGAGGCGCCCTCGAACCACTGATCGACGGGGTGCTGTTCGAGTTCATCGGACAACTCCTGCGTGGGCAGGCGATGAGTGCTCTCCTGTCCCGCGCCGATGTCGACGACTTCGCTGCGCGCTTCCAACAGCTCAGCGGACCAGCGATGGCCAAGGGCCTGGAGGACACGCTGTTCTACCGATACAACCGGCTGATCGCATTGAACGAGGTGGGATCGGATCCTGCGCGGTTCGGGATGACGGTCGCCGAGTTCCACGACGACATGCAGGCAGCCGCGGCGAGACGGCCGTTGTCGATGAGCTCGACGAGCACCCACGACACCAAGCGTTCCGAGGATGTCCGCTCCCGCATCGCGATGTTGAGCGAGATCGCCGACGAGTGGGCCGAGACGTTTTTCCGCTGGATGACGATGAACTCGCCGAAGTGGACCGGCGGCCGGATCGACGCGTCGATCGAATACATGCTGTACCAGACGTTGATCGGCGCCCATCCGCTTTCCCCGGAACGGGCACGGGAGTTCCTGACCAAAGCCGTGCGCGAGGCAAAGCAGTCGTCGACCTGGCTGCACCCGACAGATTTCGAGAACGATCTCTTCGCATTTGCCGACGCCGTTGCGGCCGACGACGCATTCCAAACGGATCTGGCTCGATTCGTGACGGGACTCGACGATGCCGCACGCCTGGCCTCGTCGAGCCAATTGATCCTCAAGGCGACGGTGCCAGGCGTACCGGACTTCTATCAGGGCAGTGAGCTGACGACGACCAGCCTCGTCGACCCGGACAATCGCAACGACGTGGACTACCTCGAACGCGTCCGCCTGCTCGACGAACTGGACCTGGACGGTGCCCGGCCGGTCGATGCCAACGCCCTCAAGCTGTGGACGACGCGACGGCTGCTGCAGATCCGGCGCGCCGTACCGGACGCGTTCTCCGGATCGAATGCCGACTACCGACCGATCACGATCGACGGTGAGGCCGCCGAACGAGCGATTGCCTTCTGCCGTGGCGGCCACGTCGTGGTGATCGCTCCGATTCGCCCCGTCGCGATCTCTCGGAGCGGTTGGGGCGACACCTCGATCACGTTGCCGGCGGGGAGTTGGAGCGATGCTCTCGATTCCTCCGCATCGGCCGTCGAAGGCCGCGCTTTCGAGGGACGCGTGCGGGTCGACGACCTCGTCCACGGCGACTGTGCCGTCCTGATCAAGCGTTCCGGCTCGACCGAGAGTGCCGGCTCGACCGAAGAGAGTGAGATGGCATGACGCGAATTCGCGTGTGGGCGCCGAACGCCGAGTCGGTCGGGCTGGTGACGCCCGACGCACAGTCTGTGATGGAACGGACGACGCATGGCTGGTGGGAATCGTCCGAGGACCTCGCCCATGACTCGCGCTACCGATTCGCCGTCGGCGACGCGGTCGTCCCCGATCCCCGCTCGCCTCGGCAACCAGAGGGTCCCGAGGGCTGGTCCCAGACCGTCGAACACGGGGCATTCGAATGGCACGACGCGGCGTGGACGGGGTTCCCGCTCGCGTCGGCGGTGGTCTACGAACTCCACGTCGGCACGTTCTCCCCGGATGGAACGTTCGACGGTGTGGTCGGCCGACTCGATGAATTGGTCGACCTCGGAGTCTCCGCGGTGGAGATCATGCCCGTGGCGACGTTCGCCGGAACTCGCGGCTGGGGCTACGACGGGGTCAACCTCTTCGCACCCCACGAGTCGTATGGGGGTCCGGACGGGCTGCGCCGACTGGTCGACGCGTGCCACGATCGGCAGTTGGCCGTGATTCTCGACGTCGTCTACAACCACCTCGGTCCCGTCGGGAACTCGCTGGCACGATTCGGCCCGTACTTCACCGATACCTACCACTCGCCATGGGGTGACGCGGTCAACCTCGACGGCGCGGGCAGCGATGAGGTCCGTCGGTTCATCATCGACAACGCGCTGCAATGGATCGTCGACTACCACGTCGACGGGCTGCGTCTCGACGCAGTCCACGCGCTGCACGACGAATCCGCCGTTCACATCCTCGACGAACTCGGTGAGGAGGTGCACGCAGCCGGGCGCCGGCTCGGCCGCGTCGTCTGGGTGATTGCCGAGAGCGACCTCAACGATCCGCGCCTCGTTCGCTCGAACGAGGCCTACGGATACGGACTCGATGCCGCGTGGTCCGACGATTTCCACCATGCCCTCCACGTCTCGCTGACAGGCGAACGGGACGGCTACTACGGCGACTTCGACGGCATCGACGATCTCGCCGAAGCGATCAACAACGTCTACGTGTTCAGTGGTCGCTTCGCAC
>JAYTRT010000493.1:0-13571 GCA_043746045.1 Actinomycetota bacterium
ACCGGAACGCGCTGAACTCGCAGTAGAGCACTTCGACATCGACGCCGTCCTCGTCCATGTCCTTCAACCGCTCGTGGCCATCGCGAGTGCCGGGTCGACCGATCGCATGCCGAACTCCTTCGAAGCCCTTCGGCATCGAATTCTGGCCCTGCCGGATCGCGACGCCCCCGCCGACCGCTGTGACCGCGTCGTCGTAATCCGCGTGGAGTTTGGATGGCAGCCGCTGCTTGATCGCGTCGTGGGTCAACGTCACGTGCGAATCGGCAGAGACGAGACGTTCGCGTGTTGCGTGCATGTGGTTCTCCTATCGGGTCAGGATCATGCCGCTGCGGCCACCCGCGACGAGCACATTGTGGATGTTCGGAAGCTGATTGGCAGCGGTGCCGCGTATCTGGCGCACACCTTCGAGGATGTTGTTCAGTCCGTGGATGTACGCCTCGCCGAGGAGCCCGCCATGGGTGTTCACCGGCAGCGTTCCCTCGAGGTCGATGTTGCCCTCGGCGATGAAATCGCGGGCCTCACCGGGCCCGCAGAACCCGAGCGCTTCGAGCTGCATGAACACGATCGGGCTGAAGTTCTCGTAGAGCATCGCGGCGTCGATGTCAGCTGGACCGATGCCGGCAGCGGCGTACAGCTGGCGGCCGAGAAATGCCGCCTCCGGAAACTCGGCGAGGTCGTCGTGGTAGTAGTTGAACATCACGCTGCCGTTGACGAGGTGACCGTCGGCGATCGCGGCGATGTGTGCAGCCGGTGACGGCAGATCGGCGGCGCGTTCGCCCGACGTGACGACCATCGCCACCCCGCCGTCGCTCTCCTGACAGCAGTCGAGTTTGCGCAGGACCGGCTCGACGACCCAACGCGAATTCTGGTGATCGTCGATGGTGATCGGCTGGCCGTAGAACCATGCCTTGGGGTTCGTCGCAGCATTGCGTCGAGCCACAACGGCATAACGCCCGAAGTCCTCGTTGGTCAGCCCGTACCGGTACATGTACCGCTGGAACTCGAGCGAGTAGGTCTTGGCCGGCGTGTCGAGACCGAACGGAAGGTATGCGTTCCAGCCCGGCGGCGTGACACGTTGGTTCGGTTGGCCGAAGCGGCGACCCGACCGTTCGTTGAAGGCTCGATAGACGAGTACGTTCTTCGCAGCTCCACCGCGCACGGCCAGGGAGGCATGCTGCACCGTCGTGTGCGCGCCGGCGCCACCGTGCGGCGTCCGCGACCAGAACCGCAGTTCAGGTATGCCCAGGCAGCGCATCAGCAACAGCTCGTCATTGCTGTCGAGCGTGAACGTGACCATCCCGTCGATCTCGGACGGGGTCAGACCAGCGTCCTCGATCGCAGCGAGCCCAGCTTCTGCGGCGAGCTGCAACTCACTGCGGCCCGATGCCTTGGAGAACTCGGTCTGGCCGATCCCGGCGATGATCGCACCGGTCACGAGGTGGCCCCGACGAGCTGGAACTGAGGGAGCAGCACGCCGTCGACCTCACGAAAGCAGAGCCGGACGGCGGCGCCGTTGCTGACCTCGGCACGCTCGAAAGCAGCGATCTCGACATCGACGAGGTTGGAGACCACTCGAGGTCCCTCAGCCAGCTGGACGAGGACGACGATGCGTGGGTCGACATCGGCAACGCTCGGGTGGCGGGAGATGATCCAGCTGTAGATCGTTCCGTCGCCCGAGGCCTGGAGCGTGTTCGACTCGGTGGAGTGACATGCACCGCACATCGGCACGGGCGGGAGACGCAACGAATCGCATTGCGCGCAGCGTTGAACGAGAAGACGGTGCTGCAGCACACCGTCCCAGAAGTACTGATCGTTCATGTCCGGAACGGGAGGGATCACAGCCATCAACGCGCCGGCCAATCGCCGCGCTCGAGGGCCACGGTGTACAGCGCGACCACGTGTTCGAACGTCGCGTCGGCGTCGTCGCCGTATGCGCCCTGGGCTTCGGCCAACAGAAAACCGCGCATCGAGGCGCTGAACGACCGGTGGGCATGCACGACCTGGTGCTGCTCGCGTCCGAAGCTGCGCAGCGTCGCCCGGATCGGTTCGACGAGGAACACCGCACCATCTCTGAAGCGCTGATCGGCCTTGCCGGTCATCGCGAAAAGCAGCCAGGTCCGGACGGGACTCGCCTTGCCGAAGTCGCGGTAGACAGCCGCCAGCGCACGAAGCGCATCGACACCCGACCGGCCGAGCGCTGCCTGCCACAGTTGCTGGCCGAGGTCGCGCTGGACCTCGACCGCCATCCGCATGTGCAGGTCGTCGATCGATTCGACATGGGTGTACAGCGATGTCACGTGGCAGCCGAGCTGACGCGCGATCCGGCCGAGGGTGACCGCCGACATGCCCTCGAGGTCGGCCAGGCCCAGGCCGGCATCGACAACCGACGCCGTCGACAGATTGCGCGCGGCCGGGACATTCACTCCGGCGTTCACTCCGGCGTTGCCGAGGTTCTTGGAGTGGTTGCCGAGGACTTTCGCGTTCGACACCATCGGCGGCAACCTATACCATAGGGATCAACACCACAAGCGTTGGGGGTCGAAGATGAGCGGTGAACTCGGATGAGCGGTGAACTCGGATGAGCGGTGACCTCGGATGAGCGGTGTACTCGAGGGACTGACGGTTCTCGATCTGTCGACCGGCATCGCCGGACCGATGGCCACGATGATGCTGGCCGACAACGGTGCAGCGGTGACCAGGATCGAATCACCGCTCGGTGATCCGTTCGCTGGTCAATCCGGGTACACGGTGTGGCAGCGGGGCAAGCGCAGCGCCGTCGTCGATCTGAAGTCGGCGACGGGGCGGGCCGTGTTCGAGGCACTCGTTGCCGACGCCGACGTCGTCGTCGAGTCGTTCGCCCCCGGAACAGCGCAACGCCTCGCCGTCGATCACGCGTCGCTGGAAGCGATAAACCCTCGCGTCATCACCTGCACGATCAGCGGATACGGCGCCGACAACGCGCACAGCGAACGGCCCGGAATCGACGCGCTGGTCGCGGCGCGAACCGGCATCGTGTTCGACCAACGGGGACGCTCCGGAACGCCGATGGAATACATCCTCGGTCGACCCGGCCCGAACCCAGAATTCGGGCCGCCCGATGGCATGCACCGCGGAACGGATCGTTCCGGCCCGATCTTCCCACGCTCGACGTGGCCGAGCCTCGGTGCAGCGTTGCTGTCGACCTTGGGGATCAGCGCTGCGTTGCGAGCGAGAGAGATCAACCGTGCCGGGCAGGAGGTCAGCGTGTCGCTGATGCAGGGAGCGCTGGCCGCCGTTGCCCTCAACTGGCAGCGCGTCGAGAACCCTGATGCCCCGCTCTACTGGATGTGGCCACTCGATTCACGATCGATCGAAGGGTTGTTCGAGTGTTCCGACGGTCGATGGGTCCACCACTGGACGATCCGCCCCAATTGGGTGAGGACGGTCTCGGCTGGCGATGTGCTCGAACTCCCCGATGTCGACCACAGCTATCGCGCCGACCCGGACCGTTTGGGGATGGAAGCGCCCGACCTGATCGTCACCCACTTCCTGTATCCCGAGCTTGTCGAAGCGTTCAGCAGATTTCCGGCCGACGAGTGGGAAGAGATCGGGGCACAGTCCGAGATGGGTCTCGCCAAGGTCCGCACGCCGGCCGAGGCGTTGGCCGATCCATCCTTTCTCGTGGACGGATGCGTCGTCCAGGTCGATCATCCGACACTCGGCCTAATCCGTCACGTCGGCAATGTCATCGAGTTCACCGACACCCCTGGCGTGGTGACGACGTCGGTCCACGAACGTGGCGCCGACACAGCGGACGTCGAGGCGCAGGCGCTGGCTCACGCGTACACGGCGGCACAACGGTCGACCAGTCCGGGTCCCGCATCAGAGCCGAGCGCGACACCAGCGCACACCGGGTCGCCCGGAGACGGCCCGCTCACCGGATTGCGTGTGATCGATCTCGGCCTCGGCGTGGCCGGCCCGTTCGCTCCGAAGATGCTGGCCGATCTGGGAGCCGACGTGATCAAGGTTCACGCTCTGCACGACACCTACTGGTCCGGCACCCACATGGGACTCGGGACGAACTGCGGCAAGCGCAGCATCTCACTGAACCTGAAGGATCCTCGCGGGCTGGCGATCTTGCACCGACTGATCGCCACCGCCGATGTGCTGACGACGAACTGGCGCCCGGGCGCGATGGCGCGCCTCGGCATCGACGAAGCAGCCCTGCGTGCCACGCACCCGCGTCTCGTGATCTGCAACTCACGTGGGTACGAAAAGGGTCCTCGTTCGGACCTGCCCGGCACCGACCAGACCGCCAACGCGCTGTGCGGGACCGAGTGGGAGGACGGAGCCTGCGACACCGGGAATCCGCCGCTGTGGAGTCGCAGCGGGATGGGTGACACCGGCAACGCCCTGTTGTCGGCGATTGCGATCAGCATGGCCCTGTACCACCGCGAGCGGACCGGCGCAGGCCAGAGCGTGAGCACCTCCATCGTCAACGCATGTCTGCTCAACACGTCGTACGCGTGGATCCACGCCGACGGCACGGCCGGTACGTGGGATCACGTCGACCGTGACCAGTTCGGCCTGCACGCTCGCTACCGGATGTACGCCACCGCCGACGGATGGATCATGCTGGCGGCGCTGTCGGACACCCACTGGGCCGGCGTGCAACGGTTGATCGGCCACGACCTCAGCGCCGCCGACGACGCCGCAATTGGCTCTGTACTGACGCAATGGTTCTGCACGCGATCGTCGCGCGAGGCATTCGAACTGCTGGACGGAGCCACCGTGCCGGTGGAGATCGTGGATGAGAACTTCTGCCGGACGATGTTCGATGATCCGACGATGATCGCAGCTGGCCTGATCGCCAAGACCACGGCGACCGGCATCGGTTCGTTCGAGGATCCGGGTCTGCTGATCGGGTTTTCACAGACGGCGGGTGTCATCCGACGCGGGCCGTGTCGGTGTGGGCAGCACACCGCAGAGGTCCTTCGCGATCTCGGCTGCTCCGACGACGAGATCCGCGCCTTGGTCGAGACCAACGTGGTGCTGGACGCTCCTGGCTGATCGAAGATCCACTCCTCGAAGCGTCCGTTCCTGCATGGAGAGGGTCGATCCGGGCCGATCGAGGCGAAACGACAGCGATCCGCGGCGTGGTATGTTGAGCGCCGTTCGACCTTGGTGAAGCTGGCCGCCCCCGTCGATTCTGTAGGCCGAGGTGTGATGGTGGCGGACGAGGCGCAGGACGATGTTCCGTGGTTGGACAACGTTTCGGATGCCGTCCAGCGGGACCATGCGGGCGACGAACGCGACCGCGCCGCGCTGATACGCGATGCCGTCGGCAGTGAGCGCGATGCCGCTGGTGAACGGCGTGATGTGGCCGGCCGAAAGCGAGACACAGCGAGCGATCTCCGTGACGATGCCGGCGACGAGCGCGATGCCGCCGCCGACTTGCGCGACCGCACCGACGAGATCTCGGTCGACTGGACTGACCCGACGAGTAGAAACCTGGCGCAAGCTCGCGCGGCAGATGCCCGACGCGAGGCTGCATCGGATCGTCGACTGGCCCTCCAGGACCGCCGTGCAGGCGCGAGCGCGAGAGCGTCGGCGGAGCACGATCGTCGGGACTCGAGGAGCGACCGCAGCGCCGGTGCCGGCGAACGGCGCCACTCCAGTAGGGACCGCGACACGTCGCTCACCGATCGCTCTGCGTCGGCCGTCGACCGCGAGCACGCAGCTCACGACGATCTGACGGGCGCGTACATGCGCGGCGCCGGTCTCGTCGAGCTCGAACGCGAGATCGTGCGGGCAAGGCGAACCGAACAGCCGCTGGCGGTCGCGTTCGCCGATGTGGATCGGCTGAAGGCTGTCAACGATTCGCGCGGCCACGCAGCGGGCGACCGGATGCTCGTCGAAGTCGCGATGACCATCCGGACACGGCTTCGACGTTACGACCTGATCATCCGCCACGGCGGCGACGAGTTCGTCTGCGTCGCATCCGGTATCGACATGAAGACATTCGGCGCACGTCTCGCCAACGTGAACACGCTTCTGGCCACCGGGTACGAGCACGGATCCGTGACGATCGGATTCGCCGAACTGACGTCGACGGACACGTGGGCAAGCCTGCTGGACCGGGCCGACGCCGATCTGTACGACCAGCGCCGACGACAGGTCCGCGCGCACAGCTGAGCAGTAACGAACGCGCTGTGCCGAACCCCGCCGCTGACCTCAGGTCATGTGGGTGAGCACATACTGCTGCGTACGAGTATGTGCTCACTCAGAAGTCCCGGAAGGCAGCCAGCGATGTTCGAACGTGTCCGCAGCGAACGGCTCAGGATGAGATCGAACCGCTCACGTGCGCCGCTGCTCGCGGCCGCGATGGTCGGGGGTCTGCTGCTTCCGGCCTGCCGCTCGGGGACGCAGGCGCACAACGAGACCGGCGACTCTGCCGCCCTGACCACGACACCGAACACGGCCACGACATCGACCCCAGCCACGACCCGAGCCACGACGGCAACGGCAACGGCAACCAGCTCTCCGACCGGCTCGGTTACGGGAGCCGGAGGATGGACGGGCCGATGTGGCCGGGCCGGAACTGCACCGAAACGATACGACCACGTGATCTGGATCTGGATGGAGAACAAGAACACTGCAGCGATCCGCGGGTCGGCAGAGGCCCCGTTCCTGCACGAACTTGCTGCCGAGTGCGGGTCAGCGGCCGACTTCGTCGACAACGGTGTCCATCCGTCCCTGCCGAACTACATCGAGGCCACGTCGGGCGATACCCAAGGCGTGTCCGACGATCGGCTACCGGATGCGCATCCGCTGACAGCAGACAACATCTTTCGACAAGTACGCGCTGCCGGAGGAACGGCAAAGAGCTACGAGGAGTCGATGCCGCGCAACTGCTCGGTCGATTCGACGTCGACGTACGCAGCCAAGCACAACCCTGCCGCCTACTACGTGGGTGGCGACGACCGGGCTGCCTGCGAGCTGGACAACGTGCCGTTCGATCGGTTCGCCGTCGACCTCAACACCAACCTGCCGTCGTTCGCATTCATCACACCCGACATCTGCAACGACATGCACAGCTGCGCGGTGAAGACCGGGGACGACTGGTTGCGCGGCGTCGTCGGCGCGATCACCGCTTCGGCGACGTACAGAGCCGGTTCGACAGCTGTGTTCGTCGTGTTCGACGAGAGCGAGGGTGCCGGGTCGATGCCGTTCTACGCGGTTGCCCCGTCGATCGTTCCAGGAACGCTGGCCGATCAGCGGCTGGACCACTCTGCGCTGCTCGCATTCACGGAGGATGCGCTGGGCATCGAGAATCATCTCGCACCGACGCAGGGGACAGCCGACCTTGCCGCAGCATTCGGCCTGTGACGGATGTCCGGTCGAGATGAACGCCGCGTTTCCGGTGTTTGGTCGACCTGAGCGTTGGGCAACAGTGACCACGAGCCGCAAGCGTCCCCCCACGCTCGGCTCACCGAGCGCCGTCGATCGAACCCCCCGAACCGGCCTCGGCGATACCGACCCGCTCCCCCAGCGGGTCGGTTCCGCGCCCACCGAAGACTGCTGACCCTTCAGATGCCGGTCGAGGTGCGCCGCACGAACAAGACACTGACGTCGTCCTGGTGGTCGTCTCCGAGCAAGCGGGAGGCGAGGTCGACCGCGCGCACGTCACGCGTCTCGACGTGCAGGATGTCCGCCGCGACACGCTGCAACTCGGACAGTCCACGATCGAGCGAGAGACGGCGGGTCTCGACGAGCCCGTCCGAATAGAGGATGACGGTATCGCCGACCGCGAGTTGGTAGAGACGTTCGGTGCGCGCCGACTCTCGGTGACCGAGGAGCGGGTCGCCGTCGAGTTGCACGAAATTCGCGTCGCCGGACTGGACGACCAGAGACGGAACGTGCCCGGCATGAGAGATCCGCATCGTCGATGCAGCGGTGTCGATGACGGCGCAGACCACGGTGGCGATCGACCCCGGCAGCGCATGCAACATGTAGCGGTCGAGGCGCTCGAGCGCATTCGCCGGCTGCGCGTTCTCGGTGATGTATGCACGCAGGATGTTGCGCAGCTGCGCCATTTCGGACGCAGCCAGCAGGCCGTGTCCGGCGACATCACCGACGACGATGGCCACGAGGCCACCGTCGAGCACCAATGCGTCGTACCAGTCACCACCGATCTCGCCACGGCCGGCCGACTGCGCGAAAACGGAGAACCCGTAACCCGCAACGGAAGGCAACTCGTCGGGACGCATGATGCGCTGCAGATCTTTGGCCAGCGAGGCCGAGTCCCTCTCGTTGCGCAGGAGCGCGGCACTCAGGTGACGGGTGAAGTGCTGGGCAGCTCGAATCGTCCCGTCATCCCAGGCTGCGGCGCGACCCCGGATGGTCTCGCGCCAGAGATCGAACGACTTTCGCGGGCTGAGACGGACCGACTCGTCCTCGGCCAGAGCGAGCTTCGCGTTGTGCGGATCGCCACCCCAGTCGACAGCGCGGACGATCTCGGGTCGGAACCACGCGATGACCTCGCTGCGGTCGTTGATCAAGGGGAAGGCAAGCGCGCCGCTCGCACTCTCGGCATGTGGGGCGGCGTCCGCACAATCCTCGCCCAAGCGGTCGGTCCGGAGGATCTCATCGTGTTCTGGCCACGACCGGATGATGCTGTCGACGACGTCATCGGGTGGAGTGACTCCCAACCGCCAGACCGCGCCGGACGCTCGAACGACCATGCCGGAGGCGCCGGCCAGCGCCAGAACCTCGTCCTGATGTTCGTCGAGGACTGCGGTGATGTTCGGCTGCGTCGCCGTCGCAAACGCGTGGGCGACCCGGTCGGCGATCGCGGTCAGCTCGATGGCCACCGATTTGGAGTCGGCCTCGAGGGTCTCGGAGATCCTCAACGAGATCAGCTGGGCAAGGAACTCGGCGGCGTTACGGGAGGCGACGCTGACCGTGTGCGCACCGGAGTAGTGATGGCACGCAATCAGGCCCCACAGGTCCCCGTTGATCACGATCGAGACCGACATCGACGCGCCGACACCCATGTTGCTCAGGTATTCGATGTGGATCGGTGACACGCTGCGCAGCGTCGATGTGCTCAGGTCGAGTGGTCGTGCCGTGTCGTGGGCAACGGGAGGAACGAGCGCGACCGGCTCGTAGCCGATGTCGGGGATCAGCCGCAGCCAGTTGCGGCGATACAGCTCGCGTGCCTGGAGCGGGATGTCCGATGCCGGATAGTGCAGACCGAGAAACGTGTTGAGGTCGGTGCGCTTGCGTTCTGCGATCACCTCGCCGTTCCAGTCCGCATCGAAGCGGTAGACCATGACCCGGTCGAAGCCTGCCAACGACCTCATCCATCGCGCCGCGCTGTCTGCGACGTCCAGGACGCTGCGGCTGATCTGCAGAGCCATCGCTGCTTCGCGAACGATCATGCCGATGCGTTCGTCATCGTCGTCTGCTTCGATCTCGATGACGAGATACGGGCCGGAGCGGTGGATGGTCGCGACCAACTTCCGTCCAGCCGAGGTCAGAGGTATCTCGTCGAAGCGACGAACCCAGTCCAAGGTTCGGAATCGCTCGATCACGTCCCGGTTGTCGGGACCGAGGAGCGCTGCGAGATCGGAACCGAGCGCCTCATCCGGGGCCACCCCGAACCATGCGGCGACGTTGGCGGAAACCACGGCGATGGTCAGGTCGGGTTCGGTGACAGCGATCAGCACACCGTGCGGTTGGATCGCGCCGGGAACGTGGATTGGTTCCGTGGCGCAGTTGTCCAGATCGACCGGCGCCACCCATGTCTGGGTCATCAGAGGAGAGCCGTCGCGATCCAGTCGAAGACATCGGTCGCGGCGTCCGCCGCCTGTCGTGCTGCTGATGGCGTGGTGAGCAGTTCGTCGAACGCCCGACGACACGTGGACCACATCATCGGAACATCGGCGCCGTACGACGTGAAGAACGAAACCGGCGTGTCCGGCCCGAGCACCTGCAGGACGTGCGGTGCGATGATCCGGCCCCCGAGCGTCGCCCCTTCGCACACGTACAGCGCGCCGAGCGCAGCGTTCAGCGAGCGGAGCGAGTACGGCAGCCGACCCCGTGCGGGGACGGCCAAGCAGGCAAGGTCGACCGACAGGTTCGGCAGTTTGCGTCGCGTCGCGAAATCGAGATCGGTCAGCGTGTCGACCGCGCCCGCTGCACAGATCTGGGCCCAGATCTCGTCGTCCAGCGTTGCGTGAACCGACGCGAATGCAGCGAGCAACGAGCCGTAGCGAGCCATGGTCAAGGCCGGCGACATCAGATCGAGGTCGACTTCCAAACGTCGGTGTGCCACCGATGTCGCTGCTCGGAGTGCGGCCGTTCCGAGACCCGTGGCCAGTTCCGTCGATGCTCGTTCTGTCATGTTTCCTCTGCTGGCGTGGCTGGTGCCGGCGCCGAGCAGAGCGAGCCTACACGCCCATCTCTGCCTGCGCCGCGGCTCGACCCATGGCGGACAGATCGGTTCGCAGCTTGCGCAGACCTGTGCGCACCCTGCCCTTCAGCGTTCCCTCCGCAATGCCGAGCCGCACCGCCGCTTCCCGATACGACATGTTGCCGTAGAACGTCGCGGTGATCGCCTCACGCTCGTCAGGCGCGAGGCGCACGAGGGCGCCCTGGACGGCGGCGACGGTCTGCTGATCGATCATTCGTTGCGACATGTCCTCGCCGGCGTCGCGGGCGCACGTCACCTTCTCGTCTCGAAGCCGGGTGGCGGTCCGATTGCGGAGATGATCGATCGCAACACCTCGGGCGAGCGTGCAGAAGTACTGGCGAGTCGTCCCCCGTGCCGGGTCGTATCCGTCCGGATTTCTCCACATCCGAACGAACACGTCCTGAGCGACATCGGCGGCGTAGTTCTCGCCGCACAGTCGCCCGGCGATCGACCTGATCATCACACTGTGCTCGCCGAACGCACTCGTCATCATGGCGCGTCGTGCGGCGCCTCCAGCGATGTCCGTGACCGTCATGTCTGCCGCCTCGGTCCCATGTCCACCCGGTTGTTCCAAGTGTTCGGAGCAGGACATGTCCGTATTGCCCCGACCACTGGGAGGTCAGACATCGAGAACTGGAATACCACTACGTCAGGAGACGATGACGGCGGTGACCATCCCGAACATCCCGTTCGGACCTTCTGCGTGGTTGAGGATGTGGCAGTGCCAGGCCCACACACCCGTGTCGACGAAGTGGTACAGCACCGTGTAACGCTCGCCGGGAGCGACGAGAATCGTGTCCGACGGCATCGGCTCGATCAGTGGCACGCCGTCCTTGGCGATGATCCATCCGGTGGGCTGATGCAAATGCATCGGGTGACTCATCAGACCCTCGTTGAAGTAGTTGACCTCCATCGTCTGGCCGACCTTCATCGTGTACATCTCGGTTCCGGGAAAGCTCTTGCCGTTGAGGCTCAGACCGATCGTGCCGGCGTCGTTGAGGACCATGTTGACCGTCTTGTCGACGGATGTGATCCCCTTCGTGGCGAGGACAGCGGGGATCGGCATCTCACCGATCAGGAACGCTCCGGCCATGCCGTTCGGCACCTGGGTCTGGGCGTCATGGTGCGAGTGATACATCCCGACGGCCGGCTCGAGGGCCGTGAACGAGTACGTGAACGAAGCGCCCGGCAGGATCGGATCCTGCGTGTACGGATCGACCCCGTCCATCGCGTTCGGGACACGGATGCCGTGCAGGTGCAACGACGTCGATTCGGGCAGCTCGTTCTTGAGAACGATCGCGACCTTGTCACCGACATTCACTCGCATCTCGGGCCCGGGAACCATCCCGTTGTAGGTCCACGCCTTGACGGTCTTGCCGGGCGACACTTCCCAATCGACGATCTTCGCGGTGAGATCGAACTCCTTGGTGCCGTCGGCACGGATGACCGGCAGCAACGGTGTCCCCCCGAACGTTCCCTTCGGATCCTTGACGAATGCAGTGGCGGTAGCGGCCATCGACTTGTCCATCTGCTCGTACGACATGGTGGTCGGCGTGGACGTGTCAGCGGTCGCCGACGACGCTCCGGTGACGGCCATCAGCATGCCCTTCATCCCCGAATCGGCATGTCCCGGGATGGTGCAGATGAAGTTGATGTCGCCGGCGACGACGTTCTTCAGGGTGATCGTCTGACTCTCGCCCGGCTGCAGATCGCGAGTCGAGATCTTCCGTTCGACGAACGTCAGATTGTGGACGAGCGTGCCCCCGTTGGTGACCCGAACGGTGACGTCGCCGGGCCCCACCGTCACCATTGCCGGTGTCATCTTGAACTCGGACAGGGTGATGTCGACGATCGCGGCGGTCGAACTGGCCGACGACCCGGACGACCCGCCCGTCGACCCGCCGCTGTCCGGCGCCCGTGCTATCGCATAGCCGCCGAAAACGAGGGCGATGACGCCGAAGATGAAGGCGCCCACGGACAGGAATGATCGGTCATCGTTGTTCATGCCCTCAGTGTGAGGTCCCACCGCGCCGACGACGAGAGCACGACGTCACGACCGAAGAGGACCAATGGCCCTGGTTGGACGGCGTGACCGAAGCGGATCATGGACCCATGAGCGAACAGATCATCGTCGGGTTCAACGGAACGAATTCATCCATGGAAGCAGTGCGCTGGGCCGCTGCAGAGGCAGCCGTGCGCAGCGTGCCATTGCACATCGTGACATGCTTCGAGATGCCGGCCCTGACCGGCGAAGCGTCGCTGGCCTGGGGTGCGGGAGAAGCGTACGATGCCGTCCGGACCGTCGCCGAGATGAACGCCGACCGGGCCGAGGCCGTGGTGGCCGAGGAGTTCCCCGACGTCGTTTCGACGACCGAGGTGTCGGCCGATGCCGCTTCCGTCGCGCTGCTGAAGCATGTCGGTGGAGCCGATCTGATCGTGGTCGGAGCCAGTGGTCACGAGGGCGTCGCTTCGTTCTGGCTCGGGACCACCCCTCGACATCTGGTCCACCACAGCCCATCTCCTGTCGCGGTGATCCGCAGCTCGGCCAGCCGCGGACGGCCCGACCGGATCGTGGTCGGCATCGATGGTTCGCCGGCATCGAACCATGCCTTGCGCTGGGCCGCCGACGAAGCCGACGTCCACGACGTGGAACTCGTGGTCGTCCACGGTTGGTCGTACCCGTACGCCCCCGTCGACACAGCGTCGATGCAGGCTCGCGAACTGACGCAGATCGACGCCGCCTGCACGCTCGACACGGCGGCGGAGGCGGCGCGAGATCGCTGTGGCGTCTCGGTGCGAGCAGTCCTGGTCGAGGCCAGCCCGGTCAGTGCGCTGCTCGAGACCGTCGAGGACGGCGACCTGTTGGTCGTCGGCTCCCGTGGTCGCGGCGCGATCAAGTCCCGTCTGTTCGGCTCGACCGCCAACACCATCCTCGACGTCGCCGCCGTGCCCGTCATCGTCGTCCGGGCACCGTCGAACGACGCTGCCACGGAAGCCGAAGCCGCGCTCACCCACGTCGGATGAGCGAGATCGCACGGCTCGTGACGGGGCAACCGGTGCACATCCGGCTGGCGACACCCGCCGACATGACACTCGTCCGCAGCTTCTACGAAGA